>JAJRWJ010000248.1 GCA_024276805.1 Gammaproteobacteria bacterium | reverse complement strand
GGTCATCGGATTTTTGCGGCGGCTGGTAGTGGGCATGGATGATTTGCATATTTTTAGAGAAAGAAAGGTAAAATTAGAGAGAAATCAATTTGCTTGCAAAGTTTATCACAAAAGGATTGTGGTGGCCCCACAGAACCGGATACTTTTCAGGTGGTTTTTTGGGGGGATGCTTTGGCATCCTAGGCCTGGGTGAACCGATAGGCAAGCTCAAACTCAGCCGGGGTCGAATACCCCAGCGATGAAGGATACGTTTGTTCTTGCAAACGTCTCCGATGAAGTGGCTGATTTGGCAGGCAGCACCTGCGAAACCAAAATACTCGGCCAAGGACACCTCCTCCTCCTTGATGGTTCGGAGGACGTGCTCAGCATAGCCATTTTCTTCGGCTTTACCGATGGCAGCCATGCTGATTTGGATATCATGGGAGCTTAAGCATACTGAACACCTTGACCGCTGTGGTGGATTCCTGCGACATGCGTTGACAATGCGCCTCGCAAGGCTCTGGTGAACACATCCATGATGATTGCCAGGCAGACAAAATCATCGTCGAGCCGTATGTAGGTGATATCGCTGACCCACATTTGATCGGGATGCGTGATTTCCAGTTCCCTGACCAGATTAGAGTAGCGAGGATAAGAGTGCCGGCTGTTCGTCGTGCGGTTTTCACAGGCCTGAGCAGTTTCTCTTCAGCCATAGTTCGCCTGGCTCGCTTGCGATTGATCTTGATTTCATGAGGCGGACGTCGTAGCTGCTGCGCAACTCTGCGAATGCCGTAAGTCGGAAACTGCCCGGCAATTTCTTCAATGGCAGCTTCGATTTCGGCCTCATCAACTTCCACGGCCCGGTAGTAATAACTGCTCTTGGGCAGCTTCAAAACATCACAGCTCACCGTGGCTGGATGACCTTCGGCTCTCATTTGGTTCACCAATTCCCGCTTCTGCCTTACCGGGAGTTCAAGATGCTGGAAACTTTTCTTGAAATCTCCAGTTCAGCGCTCCGCTGGTCGCGTTCATCCCGTTCCTGTCCGCGCTTGAATACTTGTGGGGAGCGCTCTACAAATTCTTGTTTCCAGCGCGAGATGACCGCATCTCGAACCCCGTATTCCCGACCGGCCTGGGCCAAGCTCATTTTGGAACCCTTTTCTGGAGTCTAATCCTCTCTGAGATTACTGTCCAGTTTTTGGGATTCACTACACAATCTCGGGCCTGTTCTTTTCTTGACAAGGCGCGTCAATTGGATAGTTGATGTTTTGATTGGCGGGATCTCTGTTGAAAATTGATTATTATCCAGATAATAATTCCGGCCAAGAGCAGCCAAGGAGCGGTTTGCTTGACGATACCACTGATCTGCCGCCATTCATGTCCCAGAAGATAACCAGCGCCAACCAACAGCGTACACCAAATATACGAACCGATCAGCGTGTATAATGCGAATTTTCCATAGGGCATACGGGCTAAACCGGCGGGGATATTGATCAGGGTTCGCACAACCGGGATCATGCGTCCAAAGAGAACAAAACCCTCACCCCAGCGTTGGAATTGATTTTCAGCCTGTTCGATATGCTGCCTATCAATCCGAAACCAGCGCGCCATTCGATCCACTACCAATCTGCCGCCAAGTTTGGCAGCCCAATACATAATGCTCGCGCCAGCGGTACTTGCAAGGGCTGCAATCGCTCCTCCAACGAAGATGGTATAAAACGGAGCATCATGGGCTGCCAGAAGCATCCAACCTGCCAGCCCCATGATAATCTCGCTGGGAATGATGCCAGTAGCATTTTCGAATATCAGCAATCCTACTACGCCAAACCAGCCAATACTATCAAATATCGTTTGCAAATTTTCAATGACGAATCTTTCTATCTCGTTGATCATATTTTTTTACCTATACCAACGTGTAAGCTCAAGCTGCAAAGCGCAACATGACTTCTTCAAGTTTTTCGCGGGGGCCGACCATTGTGACCTTATCTCCAAGCTGGAGCCGGGTAAACCCTCGCGAAACCAGTGTGTACCCATCGCGCTGAATCGACAAAACCAAAACATCCAGAGGCAATCGCAAATCGCGCAAAGCCATACCGTGAATACCGGGATTGCGAATTTCCTGGTCGATCATATCCTGGTCTTCGTCATATCCCAACAATATTGACGTCCCTACAGGAGAGCGCACAAAGTGTTCCAACAACCCCATGACAGCTGTTTGTGGCTCAACAACCAATACGCCCAGTTGATGGAACCGCTCGAAATCGCTCCGGTCTCTTAGACGAACGACCAACGTTTCGGTCCCAAAGTGTTTGTAGGCCAATGAGCAGACCTGATAGCTTTGGTCGTTCGGGAGGAAGCAGACAATCGCATCGGTGTGTTCCGCACCAAGCTGGCGAAGCGTTTCCAGATTCAATTCGTCCACCAATCGAATACTGATGTCGGAAACATCCAATTCCTCGATTTTTTCTCTATCGGTGCATACCAGTTTGACCTGCCAATCATATTTTTCAAGTTGGCGAGCGAGCGTGACCGATTGCGCTTTGACACCAAAAATTATTGCATCGCGCACGCCATCAAAGGGAGCAGATTTCCCGCGGATATGCGCTTCACCTACCCGGTTGACTGCGTATTTAAAGAATATTGGTCCCACCATTTCGTTCAATACAACAACCGCAATAATCATCGTTGCAAAGGCATCTCCGAATGCCGGGAATTCTCCAGAGACTTCTTTGGCAAGTCCCAAAGCCACACCAGCCTGCGTGACAAAACCCATCCACTTAAGTTTATTATGCTGCTTGGGGTCACCCGCCAATACGCCTCCAGCAAAAGAGCTAATCATGATGGATATTAGGCGAACGACAAACAGAGCCAAAGCGATGGGCCAGATTGACGCAAGAACATTTAATTTTAGCGAGGCGCCAGTCAAGGTGAAAAAAACAATATAGACGAGGGGGCCGGCATCGTGCAGCATACGGCTAAATTCAGTCCGGTTTTTACTATAATTGACGACCAGAAAACCAGCGACCATACAAACAAGTAATGGTTCTATCAGTACCTCAAAAGGCAGGTTCGCATGGCTTATTTCACGCACCCAGGAGGATAGAGCAAAAACAGCGTAACCGACGAATAGCATCAAACCCGTCTTTATCGTGCGATTGATCCGAGCAGCCAATAGCCCGTTAATAATACTGAACACAGCATAGGCAGCCGCTAAAGCGATCAGAAACTCGATTAATAGCAGGAGGATAAAGCCAATATTAATGCTCACCTTCGTTAGAAGGGCATCCGCTACGGATGCGCTCAAAGCGAAAAGAGCGATAACCACCACGTCCATGACCACAGTCACGCCCAGAATTACCTGAGTAAAAGGGCCTTTGGCGCGCAGCTCGTTCACAATTGCTATGGCTGAAGACGGGGAGCGGGCCACGAGAATAGCTCCAGCCAAAATGGAAACAGCAACAAGGCTCATTGTCGGCATCCAGCTCATAAACGGGATAAAGTCAGCCAGAAAGAAAACGGCCAAACTAACCAATGTGAAGGTAACGGTAACAAGACTAAAAGTTACCCAGCTGATACTTTTGAAACGACCTTTCAGTTCAGGCAGGAATAATTCATTGCCAGCAGCAAAAGCAATAAAAGCCAGGGATATATTGTCCACAAAGTACAATTGACGAACAGCATTTTCCGGGAAGAAGCCTAAAACAAAAGCTCCTGTCACCAATCCTGTAAAAAGATAGCCTGTGATTTTTGGCAGCTTTATCTTCGAGAAAAAATCTCCAATTTGTTTCGATGCCAATGCTATGATGGCAAAACTGAACATGTAAATCAAATTCATTGTTAAGTTTTCCATGAAAACTCCAATCCTATTATTCTTTTAGGTGATTACAGACTCCGTAAAACCTTTTCCAAAGGCATGAAAAAGATTTTACGGTAGGTAGTGCCAGGTTTCATTTTAGAGATAGCGCAACCAAACGTATCCGCTTGCCAGGATCAGGGACATCACAGTTGTAATAGCGCCATAACCCAGAAAGCGCCTAAAACTGATTGGGTGGCCACTTTTCTCAGCAAGACTGACTACGACCACATTGGCGGCTGCACCCACCAGGGTTAGATTACCGCCTAAATCCGCCCCCAACGCCAGCGACCACCACAGGATATCCGCAGGCATGACTTGGGCCAAATTTTTTACGATTGGGATCATGGTAGCCGTATAAGGGATGTTGTCAACAATGCCGGATGCAATCGCCGAAAACCAGATCAGCAGCATGGACGTCAGGGCCAAGTTGCCCCCAGTTAAGCGCAAAGCTGCATCAGCAATAATTTCGATCAACCCTACTTCAACAACGGCCTCTACCGTAATGAATAATCCAAAGAAAAAGAATAGCGTTGTCCATTCTATATCGCGCAGCGCATAATGGGGATCAGTTTTGCTCCAAAGCATCAAAAGGGTTGCCCCAGTCAAGGCGATGGTTGCAGGTTCCAAGTGCAATGCACTATGCAACAAAAACACCAAGATAACTCCCGTTGTGACAATCAATGATTTGCGTAGCAAAACAGGATCAGTTATCAGCGCGGATGTATCCAATTCAGTAATGTCTATGCCGGATTGACCTTGGACAGTCAGCTCTTTTTTGAACAAAAAGCGGGCCAAACCAATGAAAGCCAGCAGGATGACAAGGGAGATCGGACCCATATTCGCGGCGAAGGTCACAAAATCGATGTTGGCTGCGCTGCCAATCAAGATGTTGGGAGGGTCACCAATCAGGGTTGCCATACCTCCAATGTTGGATGCCAATATTTCAGCAATCAGGAAAGGTATGGGACTGACCCGCAACGTTGAGGCTACAAATAAAGTCACCGGAGCGATTAAGATCACAGTGGTTACATTATCCAATAGCGCTGAGGAAAAAGCAGTGATGAGTGAAAGAAGGATCAGCACTCGAAAAGGATCTCCCCTCCCCAAACGAACTGCTTGCAAGGCAATCCACTGGAATACCCCGGTCTCTTTTAAGACATTGGCTATAATCATCATGCCAGCCAGGAGGAAAATCACGTTCCAATCAATGGAATGGAATGCCTGCTCTTGTGGTAGTACAAAGAGAATCATCGCCAGCCCACCCAAGAGTGCAGATATTGTGCGATGTATTCTTTCGCTGACAATGAAGGCATAAGTCAACAGGAAAATGCTGCCAGCTAACCAAATGGGGTTCATTTTTTCTCCTCCGAAAGGTCGGCGCCATTTTTCACCTGAATGCACAGTGACAATAGCTCCAACAGGTTGATGTAACCAACGACATGGTAAAGGTCATTGACCAATGGCAATCCTGGCAATTTATTATCATGCATTCGTTTGAATGCTTCTGCAACTGTCTCACCTCGTTTGACCCAAACCGGCGGCGTCATGGCATCTTGGGCGGTCAGCATGCGCGTCTTGTCAGCATAATCCATTAATTTTTCCAAATCTGTGATCTCACTAAGGAATTCTTATGGCAAGATATGAAAAAACAGATTGTCAGCCAGCGCATCCAATTTTAATAATCCAATTAAACGTCCGCTATCCGCAACCACTGATGCAAGATGCACCTTAGGGTGTGCTAACATAGCTCGGGCGACATCTTCTAATTGTGTTTCAGCAGACACAATGGTTGGTTCCAGACTTAAGAGAGAATCGATAGATTCTACGGGAGTGTGGCGAAGAACAGACCAATCTGACCTAAGCACTGGTGGGGATACCTCCTGTGGAGTCTTGGGAGATGTTTTGTATACCCCAATCGTTTGCGAAACTGGCAGTACTAGCACCACCCCGCTATTAGGTCGATCAAAGCCCCCCACAATACGTTCGGCTTCAGCAATTGCTTGGGCTAATAATTCTTCATCATCGAAGACCGCCATCAGCGTGCGGGTTTCAACCTCTCTGGTTTCAAAAAGATTGTTGATTGCGCCTAACCCGACCCGGCTAAGCCAGTTACGAGAGGCATGACCACCAGCACTTTTCAGGATGGTGGTGCCCGGAACACCAATTTCTCGCCAAACTCCCAACAAGTCTGGCAATATGCTGGTGTCATTCAATATAACGAGCAGTAAGCTTGACATTTTTTTCTCCTTGTACTTTAAGCTATAGATAAGTTACGCTAATTACCGCCACCGTTCGATAACGGTAACAGACTGGCATTAAACGTTTGTGAAACATCGTATACCAATCGTTGTAATTACGGGGAAATATTCTTTTCGTATACCCCCCGGGGAAAATAGTGAGAAAGGCCCGCATGTGAAAAACCGATCACAAAAACAGCCGTTCCAATAGCCACTGCGAATTGGATGGGATTGTATAACGTGTTGCGGGGCCAGAGCAATAGAGCTGAAAATAACAATAAAGCTACTTTCGCTCCGGCCATCCAATACGTCTGTTCTTTATGGAATGCGGCTATATTCCATCTCCGTCCCACCCAGAAAATGAGCAAACCGAGCAAAGTTCCCATAATTACTTCTGTTAATAAAAGAATTTAAACTGGTTGATGGGCTTGCCAACCCAGTAGCAGAAACAAACCCAGAACAAAGCTGAACCCGCCCCAGGAGTTCAGTGGAGCCGGTAATGGTTTTACACGAGAGCCAATCTGGCAATATTGATTTAGCCACACAAAGGTCATTACACTAATCAAGGCTGCGGTGACCGCTGATACCCCAACTAAGTACGAGAACCAGTAGGCTGCGTATACCTGTCCAATACCAATCCATGGGTATAGTCGGGGAGAAACCTTTTGGAGCAAGTACAGAGCAAACAAAGCAGTACCCACCCCCAAAAACGCGGCGCTGAAAATCCCTCCTAAATAATAATTGGGAGATTGGATGGCTGCATCGACCTCCGTTAGCAAAAAGATCAGGGTTAGTGTCCCCATCTGGCTCATGTAGCTTGCCTCAGCCTCAGGTTCTCCGGCCCTCCATATCATGCTGGCGACAATCACGCCAAACAACAAAGCGCCAGACCAATTTAGCGCACCAATAAGCCAAAGGACAAAACTGAAGATCAGTGCCGTAATTCCCCAGAGGATGGTGCTGCCCCAGCCACGCCAATCCGAGTTGATAATTCTACGAACATTTTGCCATAATAGCAATGGAATAACCAGCCCCAAAATCATCTCCCAAGGTATTTGTATTTGACGAGCCGGCGGCAAGAACACAAGCAAAGCCCCAGCCAAAATTGACAATGTTGCCCATCGTTGTCGCGGGGGCTTAGCATTGAGTATTCCACTCAGTAGCAAGATGATAAAGATGGTGTGTTCAAATTCGATCATATTTTCATTCCTTGGCCCATTTTGCTGTGGTGCCAATCAGGTTAGGGCGCTTGTTATTCCAACTTCAATAATGCGCAGCCTTTTACGTTTGCGGACCGTAAATGTATAGCCGAATTTGTGAACCTGGTCTCCCTCAACAGGCACGAAACCCAATTCCGCCATAATAAATCCGGCAACCGTTTTATACTTACCCATGGATTGGAACTTCACGTTTAGTAAATCTCTGACTTCAAGTATCGAGGTTTGCCCGGGTACGATCCATTCACCTTCAGACTCTCGCACAAAGGAATGGGAAACAGGACTATGTTCGTCTTCGATCTCCACAACAATTTCTTCCAGCAGGTCTTCAAGGGTTAACAATCCGTGTGTCCCGCCGAATTCGTCCACAACAATTGCTATGTGACTGCCTGCTTCCGCCAAGATATCAAAGGCTCTTGGAAGTGAAATATTGCCGGGGATGAAGCGAATTGGGCGGCAATATTGACCAAGATTGGCACTTTCGCTTGCCACAATAAGGTCTTTGATGTGCACAAATCCTATTGCTTGATCAATGGTGTCTCTGTAAACAGGGTAGCGGGAATAACCAATACGCTTGGCGATTTCAAGTGCAACCGGAGTAAGTGTTTTCTCTTCAAATGCGATGATTACTGTCCGAGGTGTCATCACGTCATACAAACAGCGCGTGGTGTAATCAAAGATACTGCTGATCAATCTCTCTTCTGATGGTTGGATAACACCCTCAGCAGCTCCCTGTTTGACCAGTAATTCGATTTCTTCTGGGCTGGTAGACGGAATATTGTGTCGTTCAACTCCGATCAGGTTCAATACCTGCTCCGTCGAACCAGACAAAATCCTCATGGGTAGATACATGAGCCGAGAAAGGATGTTTAACGGTCTGGAAAGTTTTAGCGCAATCTTCTCAGCGTTCAACAAAGCCAATCGTTTGGGCGCCAACTCGCCAAATACCAGGGTGAAATAGGCAATCAGTACAATAACCCCAGTCAGGGCAATTCCTTCGGCATAGGGCGCCAGTACAGGGAAACCGGCAATCCAGGGTGCAAGAAAGCGAACAATGCCAACTCCGCCGACGGCCGATGCCGCGGTGCCTACCAGAGTGATCCCAATCTGGACGGTGGAAAGAAAATTCCCAGGATTGTTTTGGATATGCAACGCCGAACTCGCCCGTTGATCGCCACTTTCTGACAAAGCCTTCAGACGAGTTTTTCGGACTGTTACCAAAGCCATCTCAGCCGCCGCGAAAAAGCCATTCAGCAGGATGAGGACACCAATTAGAAGAATATCGGATAACATCAGCATTCTCAGGAGCTATTGCGTCGCTTGAACCATTTTTCGACTTCTACAGCACCAAAGACAACGGTGCTCGACCCAAGGCTGATCGCCAGCTCAAAGGGCGGCAGCGACATGGTGCCAAACCAGGACTGGGCCGGTTCCCAATAGGTGATGCCAAGCTGTAACACAAAAGTCAAAGTGACCGCGGACAAGAGCAGTTTGTTGGAGAATAACCCCAACTTGAAGAGCGATTCTCGCTCCGAACGAACAGCCAGGGCGTGGCCCATTTGTGAGAGCGTGATGGTGGTAAAGACCATTGTAGGCCAATAAGGGTTATTGGTTCTCCAACCCCAGAAACCGATCCCCAGGGCGACCAGCCCCATCAGAAGCCCGACCCACAAAATATGGGCGCCCATCCCCCGGGCAAAGACACTTTCATTGGGAGTGTAAGGTTTGCGCTGCATGGTGTCCCGCTCGGGCTGCTCCACGCTCAGGGCCAGTCCAGGCAAGCCATCCGTGACCAGGTTGATCCACAGAATCTGGAGCGCCGTCAGAGGCAGGGGCATCCCCAGGAAAGGAGCGAAAAGCATGACGTAGATCTCGCCGGCGTTGCTGGTCAGGGTGTATTTGATGAATTTGCGGACATTATCGTAAATGGTGCG
>JAJRWJ010000247.1 GCA_024276805.1 Gammaproteobacteria bacterium | reverse complement strand
TGGCAATGAAGTGGTCATGGACAAGACCCTGCGGGCTGCATTCAAACGCCTGCAGGCAAAATTTATTACCAAGGCACAACAACAGGGTGGCTCGGGAACCGCTGATGTACCAAAGGATGAATTCAAAAAACCGCCGGAAAATCTGCAGAACCCGATCAATCCCTGATCGGGCACAACCACGCAACAGAACGAAATGACTGTCGAAACAGAAGATTTTAAACAAGGGTTAAAACTGTGGGCCAGCGGCGTCGCCGTGGTCACCACCAAGAGCGAAACCTTCGGCGCACAGGGCATGACCGTGACCGCGTTTTCCAGCGTCTCGGTCGACCCGCCGCAGATTCTGGTCTGCCTCAATGATTCGGCGGACACAGGCGATGGCATCAGGGAAAGCCAGAGCTTTGCCGTGAACTTTCTCAAGGCTGGCCAGGAAGCCATTTCCAATCAATTCGCCGGAGGCTGCAGCCAGCAGGAACGCTTCGCAAACATCGCCTGGAAAGAAGCGACCACCGGCGCACCAATTATCGACACCAGTCTGGCGTCCCTGGACTGCAAGGTAGTTCAGCAGGTCCGCGCCGGAACCCACTGGATCATCATTGGCGAGGTACAGGCTGTCGTCTGCCGCCCGGGAGAACCGCTGCTTTACTACAGCGCCACCTATCGGAAACTGCAGCCTGCCGATTAACCCTGCTTGCAGGGCGGCTGTACTGTCCCGCTTATTGGTAGCTCAAGCGAATCCCACCAAAAGCCGCGACGCCGCTGGTGCCAAAACCGAATACCTCCTGATATTGCTTGTTGAACAGATTGTCGATGCGCAGATAGGTTTTCAGGTACTGGTTGACCTCGTAGCTGCCGGCAAGGTTGACCACAGTATAGCCGGGCACGGTGACGCGGCGGAACGGAAAACTGGAGAAATCCACATCTGCCCGATCGCCGACCACCAGGACATTCAAATTGATGTTGGCATGCTCCAGGAAATTGTAGTTGATATTGACGCTGCCTTTGTTTCTTGGCAAGCGCAGCCGGACCAGGCCGGTGCTGTCATCCAGGGTTTTTGTGTAAGTATAGTTGCCGCGCAGCGTCAGCCCGGGCAAGGGGTTGATTTCGATGTAGCTTTCCACGCCCTTCGACGAGGCGCGGTCGATATTGTTGAAGCCTGACGTGAAACCGATCAAATCCTCGAAATGGTTGTTGAAATAGCTGGCGCCAAACAGCACCTGTTCATCCCACAGGGTTTGTGTAAAACCCGCATCCCAGCCACGGCTGGTTTCCGGTTTCAGATCCGGGTTGCCAATGGGGCCAAAAAAAGGGTCGGCCGGTGCGAACAACTGAAACAGCGAAGGCGTCTTGAATCCGGTTCCGTAGCTGCCCTTGAAGCGCGTGCCGATTTCATCGATGGCAAACAGTTGCGTCACCCGCCAGGTGGTTTTGCCGCCAAAGCGGTTGTTGTCATCGTAGCGTACTCCTGCCGTGGTGTAGGACCGGTCCCAGAGATTGACTTGATCCTGCAGATAATAGCCAGCGGTATTCTGTGATTTGCGGGAAATGCTGTCGGTGCTCATCCATTCCTCTTCATCGGCAAATCCCAGGGTCAGGGTATTGAAATCCAGCAGGTGCAAATCATGCTGCCAGTTGACCTTTATTTTATTGCCATCGAATTCGCTGAATGGAATGAAAGCACCGGGTGACTGGTCGTAATCCTGCCGGTTGCTGCTGGTGTAAGCCACACTCAGCTGTTGCTCCCAGAGACCTTCGAACAGACTCAATTCACCGTTCAATCCGGTATATAACTGCTGGGTATTGTTTTTCCGGAAGAGGTTGTCACAATTTGCTCCTCCGCAATTGTCCAGCTGCTTGTCGGCATCGGTATAACGCAGATTCCACTGGATCTTGAAATTTTCCAGGGGCGTCACTCCCAGACCGGTATCGACCGTGGTGTTTCTGTAGCCGTCTTTTTCGGTATTTCCCGCCAGGTCCTCATCGGCCGCAGAAAACCCGCGGCTTCTCAAGTGATTGACGGTCAGATTGTAATTCAGTAATTCCGTGGCGCCGCTGACACTGCCCCCAACCTTGTAGCTATCGAAGCTGCCGCCTTCACCAAGCAGGGAGAATCGGGGCTTGCCCCGGCCTTTCCTGGTAATGATATTGATTACGCCACCAATGGCATCGGAGCCATACAGGGTACTTTGCGGTCCACGCAGGATCTCGATACGCTCGATGTCATCGACCGTCAGGTCGGCAAAATCGAAGCCGCTGCTGGGGGAACTCGGGTCATTCATTTCGATGCCGTTCAGCAGTACCAGGGTCTGTCCGGAAGTGGCGCCGCGGATGAATACCGAGGTGGTGCGTCCGATGCCGCCATTTTGCACGACATCGACACCCGGCACGGTGCGCAACAGCTCTGCAACCGTGTACAGCTGCCGGTTGGCGATATCCTGCGCGCTAATGACGGTCATGGCGCTGCCGGTATTACGCAGTTCCTGTTCGGTGCGGGTGGCGGTAACCACCATGGTATCGAGCCTTTTGGGGATTGCCGCGCCTTGTCCCTGCACCGGCGGCGAAACCGTACTGCCTTGTTGTTCGGCAGCATGCAGTACAGGACCGACAGCCAGCAGGAGGCTCAACACAAAAGGGGATTTATTCATTGTCTGCTCTACTCTACAGTCGCCACACACAGCGGTGCGGCGGAAACATAAAGTCGCAGAGGGGCAATAAGGGCAGGAATGTTCCACACCCGGACAGGATCGATAGCTTCGAGATCGTTCACCGCGACGCCGCCCTCCGCAACGCTCAAGTTATCGCAACAGGCCGGTCTCCGGACTCACGAGTGTCTGTTGCAGCTGACGGCCGGCCTTCCCGCGCGAAAATGCGCAGTGGCATCGATGACTGTCTTTGACTCGTTTACCGTTGCGGGGGCAGTACCGGAATTGCAGTCCATGCTGCGCACCGGTTTCCCTGTTTCATCCCAGATTGACTGGGCCACCTGAAGCAAGACCGCGCATCGTACATTGTCCCCCCCTGCCTGTCAAGGTTCAGCGGAAGGTATACAACAATTCCAAATGTGGCAAACGAGAATTGCCGGGCTGGTGGGTTTGCCGGTTGAAATCGCGGCTGAAGCCGCTCCTACCGTGGCGGGACGGCAACGTGGGGCGTAGGAGCGGCTTCAGCCGCGATTTCAGAGAAACTCATTCCTGCAGACCAGTTACCGTTAATTTCGCGTATCCCGGGCTGTTTTTCCTGTTGCAAAGTACTGTCGATTTCTCTATTATCGGAAACATTACTAACGGAAAGAGGACTATTGCCATGCCTGCTCTGAGCTATACACAACGATTCTGGGTCTTGTCTGGCTTGCTGGTACTGATGTCCGCCACACGCTTCCATCACTTTGGCTCCGTGAGTTTCCTGCCGGATGCATCCCTTGCGGTTTTTTTTCTGAGCGGTTTTTATCTGGGCAAAAAAACCGCAGCCTCGCCTGCATCGGGCTTCTCATTTGCAGCCAGCTTCATTACCGCCCCTTTGATGGCAGTCACCCTGCTGCTGGTAGCGGCAGGAAGCATCGATTACCTTGCCATACATTATGGCGGTGTCAGCGACTGGTGCGTCACCCCGGGCTATGTACTGCTGATCCCCGCCTATTCGGTCATGTTCCTGGGAGGAGAATGGGCCGCCCGCTGCAATCCCTTCAGTAAATCCGGCGCCCTGAAAAGCACAGCCATTCTGCTTGTAGCGGTGCTGCTCGCCTTCCTGATCTCCAACACTGGCTTCTATTTCTTCTCCGAGCGCTTCCAGGAAATGAGCGCCATGCAGTTTGCCGAGCGGGTCTCTGTCTACTATTGGCCCTATACTTTCTACACCCTGCTCTATACAGGCATCTGGCTGATATGTCATGCCCTGGCAACAAGATTCCGGCCCCGGCAACAAACCGGCCTGCAGCCCCGCTAGGGATTTCTCGTATTTGCCTGACGAACAGACCGGATGCCGGGATATAGCCTCTTTGGCCGGTGTACGTGCCTCTGATGTCAGAAAAGACAATTTTCTCTACTTTGTCAGATTATTTAATGCAGGGTACACAGCGCGTGCCAGAGAGCATGAATTTACGGCTTTATGTTTGCCATGCTACGCGATGCGCACCCTGCCAGGAATTTTTTTCCAATGTGACAAAATAGAATTATATACGCTGCAGGCCTTCCATGAGTTGGCATCGATGGCCTGCACCGGGTCGCAAACATCTGCAGCATCCCTTTTGGATGACTGGCATTTGCAAACCCTGGATATCCGATTCCTTACTAACGCACCTGTTGAGCAAATGAAAATGGGTGCTGCACAAGCAGGTAACATGTGTTCGAAATAGCCGAACTGGGCCATACGGTAAAAAAATCCGATTATAAAGAGCAGGTTCCCGAACTGCGCGTGAAATTGCTGGAAGTTCAACAGCAACTCAGGGACTGTGACTTTCCGGTCTTCATTCTGATTTCCGGCGTGGACGGTGGCGGCAAAGGGGAGATCATCAATCTGCTCAACGAATGGATGGATCCGCGCTACATCCGCACCAATGCCTTTGCCGAACCCAGCGACGAGGAACGCGAACG
>JAJRWJ010000246.1 GCA_024276805.1 Gammaproteobacteria bacterium | reverse complement strand
TGCAAGCTAAGCCACAAGGTCTCCTGTGCGCCATCCAGCCTGACCTCGATGGTGTGGTTACCGGATTCGTAAATTATAATTTCGCTGTTCATGGCGCTTCTTTTGTCATCCTTTCTCTGGTTGTCTCGTTGAAGCATGGGAACGAGAAAGTCCTATTTGGGGTGTCTGGTGTCAGCCGGAAGCGGGCACTCAATGTGGGTTAGGCTGAATTTTTTTACGAAAACTTTACCTACTGACCAACAATAACTTGTGGTTTGATCCTTTCATGAATCTGCTGGTATATAGGAATGTTAATATCCTCTTTCACCTCAAGCGTTACTGCCAATCCATATGGAATAGGTTCATCAAGCGAAGCAGTCGCATCTTTTTTGCAAACCACTAGGATTAGCAACATTTCACCATCTTGATAGGCGGCAATGGTCTTTGAGCCTTCAAGCACTTCGTGCTGAATTGTTCCACGCAGCACCTGGTTATGATCGCCATCCTGGCGTTTTAGCTTTAACGATCCCGTGCCCCAATTGCTTCCACCCGGCTCCAGCGATAACTTCGCTTCACGCAGGTTGCGATGATCAGGATTGATGGGCGAGAACCATGCAAGAGTCACCACAAGTCGCCGCCATAGCTTTTGCGTAGACAAACCAGTAGGCAACGGAAAAGCATACTCATGTACTTCGTTTTCCCGAATTTCGCCACATCCAAGTACTGTGGCACGCTGCTCGGTGCAAGCCAGAACGCGCTCAATATCAGCCGCGCCATAACCGATATAACGCGAGATGACTCGTTTGAATGTACGTGAATTACCCTCATTCTTTAACGCTGTCCCCAGTTGTTGTTTAATATTTTCGGGCTGCCTTGCACCGTGAATGAGCAGCGCCTTCATCAACACAGACATCAATGATTCTGGTAAATTTTCTCCACCTTGATCGCGCAGTTCAGTCAGCATGTCATAAATACGGGCAGCACTTCGGGTTGCCAAAGCCGTGGCATTACTCGTGCCTCTCGTGAACAAGGCGTTAGACAGATCACCTTGCTGCGCACTGTCCCAGGCAACCTGTTGACCTGGGGCCACTTTTGAACGATCAAATTTATATTGGGTTGAATGATTGGCGATCGGTGTTTGGTAAGGTTGGCGGCCACCCGGAAACAATACCTCTGGCTTGATTGAACGCCGAAAACCATGACCAACGCGCATTGCCGGACTGAACCCATTTTCTTCTGGCATTAAATCAAGGCGGTGGCGTGGCTGAAAATTGCCCGACTCATCGTTGTGCAATGCACCCACTGTAATGGCGTTAAGGGATTCAGCGGGAGATAATAGCCGACGCGAGGAAAGTGTTGCCGCCATCGCTTTAATCGTCTGCTGCACCTTTTCAGCATCAGGCAAAGCGGAAAACGCTGCATGGTTTATTCCCATAGTGACCGGATCAAGGAAATTCCCGGCACTGACGCAAAACAACACCCGATATTTCCAGGCTAACCAATCCAGTAGTCTGGCCCAGGGACTGGGGGTGTGAATAAATGGTCGTTCAGGGTCACAAATTGAAAGATTTATCACCCTGACAGAGGGTGCCTGAGCGGGTACATCACCCGCACCTTCAAACATTCTGCGCACCGCGAGATGAATCCGGTCTTCAAAAAACACCTCATCCGGCATGTGCTCATCCCGATCACGGGAAGAGGGATCGGGTTGCATAATGGGGGTGCAATAAACTTTTCTGCGCAACGGCTCGTTTTGCCCATGACTCAGATCACCATGCACAATCAGCGAAGCCATGCTGGTACCGTGCTTACGCTCTCCCGGCTGGTACAGCCCCTCTAATTCAAAGGGATCATCAAAAAGCAGCCTGTCTTTCAATGCGTCGTGCATCAAGAGCGGTGCGCCATCCAACAAGGCAGCAACAGGCGGCAAGTCGGGTTGATCCGCAATAAATTCAATCGGCTCACCCTCATCTTCATCGGCAGCGGACAGGCTCTGACCGGTTGGGCGAAAATACATAATGCCGGAGAAGTTAAAGAGCTGAACGTCAATTTCAGACTCAGGTCGGTCGATCTCAGCCAGCAATTGCTGAATATAACGCGCAGGCAATTGCGCCTTGACAGCATGAAACGCAATTTCCCCCATATCGATAAAATCACCCAGCAAACGGCCACCAGAATTCTCCAAAAGATGACGGATAGCGCGCTCATTTTGCTGGCGTTTTGCTGCTGTGCGACGATAGAACAGTTCAATTTGAAAGGTAACCGGCTGATCGGGATTGATTGGATCCAGAAAATCCTGCCAGCGCTCAATCATGCCGGTCTCACGCAAGGTTTCCTCAATACCCCAACGCCGAATCATGCGCAACTGAGAAAATACATCACCCCACTTACCTTTGCCGCGAGGCAGTGACCTGCCCTGAGACCACTGCGCCCATAGCGACAACATTTCCTGCAAACCTGTTTGATTACCCATCGACAGAAATAGCCTGCCTTGGATAGGCTTGTCTGCACGCTGTCCTTTGCTGTTTAGCTCATAAAATTCATCATCGGGTTCAAGATCTTCAAGATCCCATTCCCCCAACCACTCTAAGCCCGCAGCCTCTACAGCCTGTTTAAAATCGTTAACACTACCCGCAATCTCCATTACCAGTACTGTTTCCGGCTCCATGCCCGCTACTGCACCGGCTAGGCTCGCATGGTATTGCGTAAAGGATTGCTGCAAGGCGGTCAGTTGGCCACCAATACGGAGGATTTGTTTGTCTCGGCTGGGTAGATGTGGCTTGCTAGGAGGAAAACCACGACCGGGATCTGGAGGCACAATCCGTTTTTGTGGAAACACCAGCAAGGGTAATTGGTCAGCCATGAGCCACTACTCCCAATGAGTTAATTGTCCTGATTTTCCGTTGAAACAGGCTTTAAGCGATCACGCCACTGCTCTAATTTGAGCTGAGTAATGGCCTTGGCATTGTTCGTCTTTTGATCCAATACAGCGCGGCGCACAACCGCCAGGCAGAACTCTTCCACTTCTGAAAAATTTGATCCCAGTAGGCGTTTGGCGATGGTTTCAGCCGCAAGCCCAAAACTAACTTGGCTGTGCATACCAATCGAATCGATAAAATGTGACAATTGTGCGCGGGTTGGGGTTGGCAGCTCTATGCGTAACTGAAAGCGTCTCCAAACGGCGCGATCCAGTAACTCCGGGTGATTGCTTGCGGCGACCACGATCACATAATCAGGCAGCTCATCCATTTGTAACAGTAAAGAGCTGACCACCCGTTTTATTTCGCCGGTTTCATGTATATCACCACGCTCTTTCCCCAGAGTTTCAAACTCATCAAAAAATAGCACACAGCGCTGGGTTTTAGCGTAGTCGATTAGTTTTTTCAATCGCGCTGATGTCTCGCCCAAATAACTCCCGATTAAGGTTTCGTAGCGCACCACAATCATTGGCACCATAAGCTCTGTGGCCAGAGCCTCAGCCAATGTTGTTTTACCATTACCAGGCGGGCCCGCAAGTAACACGCGATGACGAGGACTTAAATTATGGGCATGCAGCAACTCTGCACGGTGCTGCTCCTCAATCATCTCGTCTAGCTGCGCTCGTATTTTTTCCGTTAACACCAAACTATCCAAGGTTCGCTGCGGGCTGATTTCTAAAATCAGGTCGTTGGTTACCGCTCCGTCATTGCTCGTCGTTTTGCTCCCCACTGCACGTTGTTGAAAAGGAGAGGTGTATTGAAGGGATTTAACCAAACGATCCGCAAAAATACGATGCCCTTTGCTCCGCTCCTCCTGAATCAATGACTCAGCAGCCCGACGAAATAACTGCTGGTCTCCACTGCTAGCCGCCTTCACAAGTTCGACCAATGTATCAGCTTGAGCCATTAGCACTTACCTCGTTGATCTTGATGCTGCTTGTCGTGCCCTTGTTGTTTCAATTGCTTTGCAATCCATGCATCAATCTCACCGCGCGTGAACCGCCATGAGCCGCCCACTTTGAAACCGGGGATTTTTCCTTCTGCCGCGAGGCGATACGCCGTCTTTTCGGTTAGCTTCAGATATTCTGCGACCTCTTTGATGGTCATTATTTCGGTGTTCATTGAGCTCTCTCGGAAGACGCTGAAATATGAGAAAATACGGGAAAATTCAGGAAAATTCCCCCTTTGTACCTGACAACAAGCTACAAAACCCGCACCATTCTCGGTCTGTGGTTCCGATAAGCTTAATTCGATCGCCATGCTCTCATAGATCGTAGAGTGCCTCGCCCCCCCGGCTCGAGCCTTGCGCGACCAAAATTTCCACGCCACCAGTACAGAATTCATTCTGCGGCACTATTTGGAGAGAGGCATTCACTGAGGAGGATATATTGCATATTACCTAAGTGTTTCAACTGACCGGACATTCATCATAAAGCGTTTAAAGTGGGTGTCCGATTGCCTTGTTACAGCGTTTTCAAGATCAGTGACAACAGCAGAAGTAAGAACCTTAGCGCAAAACAAATACATACATTATTGATTTATAAAGAAAATATCCTTAACTAAGTGCCATTCGAGTCTGACCCTATTTATTCACGCTTCATCCAGGCTTGATCTGCGTTACAGGTTCAAGACCTTGGTTCTGAGCAATAGCCACAGTGGATTACGTTGGGCTTCATTCCTCAGTACCAACCTACAAGAAATTAGCCCACGTTACACATTTTTAATGTGTTGACACAGGTAAATGTTCACCACAATATCCAATCACGATTTTTCCATTTTTGGCATCCCAATAAAAATGAACACGGATTGTTTTCGTTGTGTCTTCTTCTCGACCAATACGAAGATGCCTG
>JAJRWJ010000245.1 GCA_024276805.1 Gammaproteobacteria bacterium | reverse complement strand
TCTGACACGCATTGCGGATAAGCGCAGCGCCATGTGCCATGGCTGCTTGGATCAGCCGGCGCAGCAGGAGAGTTCCTTGACGTCTTTGCGGAAGGTCTGGGCGCAGAGTTTGATGCCTTCGACCATGGTCAGATAGGGGAACATTTGCCCGGCCAGGTCTTCGATGGTCATTTCGTTGTGTATGGCGAGGACTGCGGTCTGAATCATTTCGCCCGCTTCCGGAGCCAGGATCTGGGCGCCGAGCAGACGCCCGCTGGGTTCCTCCATGACCAGTTTGATGAAACCGTTGGTGTCGAAATTGGCCAGGGCGCGTGGTACATTTTCCAGGGTCAGTGTGCGGCTGATGGTTTTGATCTGCCGCTTCTTCGCTTCGGCTTCGGTCAGGCCCACGGTGGCCATCTGCGGTTCGGTGAACATTACCGACGGCATCGCCGACAAATCGATCGCGGCATCGCCGCCGGTCATGTTGATTGCCGCGCGGGTGCCTGCCGCCGCGGCGACATAGACGAACTGTGGCTGACTGGTGCAGTCACCAGCGGCATAGATGTGTTCGACGCTGGTGCGCATGTATGCATCGATGATGATGGCGCCGCCATTGTCGACTTCGACACCGGCCTGCTCAAGGGATAGATCCCGGGTATTCGGTGGGCGTCCGGTGGCGATCAACAAGCGGTCACCGGTCAGGGTTTGCCCTGCGGTGCTTTTGATCGTGAATTTGCCTTGAGAAAACAGCCCCTTTTTGTAGGAAACCGCTTCGGCCTGAGTATGCGTCAGCAGCGTCATGCCCTCTGCTTCGAGAATTTTATGCAGTTCCGCGCCGATATCGGGGTCTTCATGAAAGAGGAGTGAATGGCGCGCCAGCAGCGTGACCCTGCTGCCCAGGCGCAAAAAAGCCTGGGCCAGTTCCAGGGCGACGATCGAAGAGCCAATGACGATCAGGTGTCTAGGTAGTTGTGCCGTTTCCAGAGCCTCTGTCGATGTCCAGTAGGGCGTACCTGCCAGGCCGGGAATGGGCGGGATGCTGGGCGATGCGCCGGTGGCGATGAGAAATCGGTCGGCGCTGATTTCGCTCTTGTGACCATGCTCCTGATCGACGATCAATGTTTGTGCATCCTTGAAACGGGCATTGCCCTTCACCAGTGTAATGTCCGGATTGGATTCCAGAATGCTTTCATATTTGGCTTTTCTGAGCTCATCCACTCTGGCCTGCTGCTGGGCCAGCAGTTGTTTCCGGTCGATGACAGGTTTCTGCCTGGCGATACCGGGGAAGGGGTGCTGCTGCTGCAAATGGGCGATATGCGCCGCGCGGATCATGATCTTGGATGGCACGCAGCCGATGTTGACGCAGGTGCCGCCGATGATGGGTTTACGCTCGATCAGCGTGACTCTGGCGCCGTTTTCCACGGCCTTGATGGCGCAGGCGAAGGCGCCGGAGCCGGTGCCGATGATGGCGACATGCAGTGGCCGGCCATTGTTTGCCGCTGCAGGTGTGGCATCGTCGGCAGTGGCGGTATCATTGGCCAGTTCGGTCACCTGATAGCCTTTTTCCCTGATCTTTTTGAGCAGGGACTTCAGGCTGGTTTTACCTTTTACTGTCAGAATGCCGATACCTTCCGGGTGTGAAACCTTGATTTTTACCCCATCCAGGGCATTCAATCGCTTCTCGATGCCGTCGGCACAGCTTGGGCAGGTCATACCGTCGATTTTCAGTTTTTTGCTCCACATGGGGATTGGTCCCTTGGATTATCTTGGCGGATGCACCGTGGCCGGATAACCGACATTGGTGGTGGCTTCGATCAGTGCGTCTATCGTGGTTTTTTGCGGATCGAAGGTGACAGCGGCCGTTTTGCTGCCGAAATCGACCTGTACCTGCTTTACGCCATCGACGCCCTGCAAGGCCTTTTTGATGGTGATTTTGCACAGCCCGCAGGTCATGTTCTGCATGTCCAGGGTCACGGAGCGAAGGTTGTTTTCCATCGCTGCCGCTGGTTTGGCCTGGGCCTGCACGGACTGCAGCGGGCACATGACACTCAGCAAGGTCAGCATGAAAACGATTTTGTTGATGTTCATCAATGTTCTCCTCAATCCAAAAAATACGGGGCATACCAGGGGAATGCCAATAGTAAAAGGATCAGCAACGATCCGATCCAGAAAATCGTGCGCTGGTTTTTCTGCACCTCCGGTTTTGCACAGACTTCCCCTTCCGCACAGCTTTCCGGGGTCAAATACAGCTTGCGATAACCCAGGATAATGAAGAACAGGGTCAAAACCAGAAAAAAAGGCCGCACCGTTTCCATGGATGTCAGTGTGCTCATCCATGCCCCGCCGAATCCCAGGGTCAGCAACAGCAGCGGGCCGACACAGCAGACCGAGGCGCCAATGGCCGCCAGCACTGCGCCGACACCCAGCCAGGAAGTGCTTTTAGGGGGAGGTTGTTGTTCAGTGGTCATGTTGTATCTCCTGAATCTGAAGGGTTTGTCGGTGTTGTTCATCGTTCAGCAGGGGAAAACGATGAAGCTGCATGTCGGAAAGACAGGATGACAGTAATTGAGTAAAATTTTAAAGCCTGTTCTATAGAACAGAGTCAAGAAAAAATAGTAAGCTCTCGATAGACCATGCCGGATCGACAGGGTTCTTCTGTTTTTTAAGACCAGGTGATGTCGACGGCAGTAATCAACGTTGCGGCCGGGCGTCAGAGCACCACTGATAACACTACGGGGATGGCGCTGCCAGACCGGCAGCATAGGACCGAAGTCTTCCGGAAAACGACAAAAGTTTGAGTCTGATCCCTGCAGGGCAAGATCGATTAATGGTATCCTGAATGCAATTCTTCGATCCGCCTGGCCCCCGATATTTATGCTCCATTCCCGTTCAGACTTTATCAATGCCATCAAGGAAACCTGCCGCAGTGAAACAGGACCCAGCACGTTGATTTTTGTACAAATCAATCATGTCACCCAAGTGATCAGCCTGATGCAGGGGCTCGAGGCCGAGGAGGAATTGACCCGTGCCGTGGAAGACTTTATATGTGCCTCGGTCCGGCACTACGCGGGAGCACTGGTCGGCAAGCTGGAAAGCAACTGCTTCGGCATCCTGTTGAAACTGTCGGTTCCTGCCGCTCTGGAGATCGCCGGAGAAATGTCCCGTGAAATCGACCAGAAAAAAATCACTATCAATGATAAAGACTACTATCCAAAGCTGATTATCGGTGTTACGCCGTTGACGCCCGAATACCGGTCGCCTGAACTGGCCATCGCAGCGGCCGATGAGGCCTTGCATCAGGCGCGCAGGGCAGGGGACAGCGTTGTCGAGCTGGTCGAGCCGGATTGTCCCGCGCTGCTGCAATACCAGAAGTTTCTGAAATTGTTGCCGCTGCTGCGCCGGGGGCTGCTGAACAAGGCATTTGTCCTGTATGCACAACCCATTGTCTCCATTGATGGTAAACCGGCAATGGAGAAGGCCGAAGTACTGCTGCGTTACCAGGATGATCAGGTGGAGATGCATCTGCCGGAAAAATTTCTCTCGACTGCGGGATTGTTTCATATCAGCCGGGAAATCGATCTTTCTGTGGTGCATCATTTTTGCCGGTTTCTGCACAGGAACAACCACAGAAACCGCCAGTATGCGCTGAATATTTCCGGTACAACGGTGCGCTATACCCAGTTCTACAGTTTTGTCGAGGAGCAGTTTCGACAATTTCAGGTCGATCCGCGCTTTGTCTGCTTCGAGATGACCGAGAATGTCGCCGACAAGGACATGTCCCGGGCTACGGAATTGATGCACAGGCTGAAGCACCAACTGGGCTGTCAACTGGCGTTGGACGATATTGGCATCGGTTCCAGCAATTTGTCCAATTTACCCCGATTTACAGTCGATTATCTGAAAATCGATGGCTCCTATATCAGTGATCTGACCAGCAACCCCTATTCAGAGCTGGTGGTCCGCTTTATTGCCGATGCGGCCAGGCAGTTCAAACGGGAAACGATTGCCGAATATGTGGAAACCGAGCAGCAGCTGGACAAGCTGCGCGAGATTGGTGTGGATTATGCGCAGGGTTATTTACTGGGCAGGCCGGAACGGCTTTTCGATCCGAAACAGGACTGATGGTGATTTCAGGGGTGGATTTGATGAAGAGTACAGTGGGGGGGGATTCAGTGTCTACAAACAGCCGCTTATGGGATATTGATAGAAATATAACAGCCAATGCAATTGGCTGTTATATTCATCAACAATGGCTTGTGGCCATCGATACTATCGGCACATCTCTGTGTCGGATCAGCTCCCGTCATTGATAAACGGGACCTGTTTCTTCGGCTATAGAACCGCCTTGATCAGAATAAAGCCAGTTGTCGAGATGGTGGTAAAGGTCACCAGGGCGATTGACGCAACAGCTAAAGCGGCTTCTGAGAGATTGTTCATGGTTGTTTTTCAGTGTTCAATATAGGGTTAGTCAGGGAAAGCGCTACATGGAATTGCAATTCAGGTCATTTTCAACCTGCATGGCCAATTGTAGTAGTTGAATATTAAAACAGGCTTAAAAGAATGCAGAATTGTTTCGTTTGCAAGGCTTGTTTTTTCCGGGAGTTTGCCGGTCACGGCAACTGGAGTGGCAGGCAGCGCAAAAGATGTTGCGTTTCAACGGGGCGGTTA
>JAJRWJ010000244.1 GCA_024276805.1 Gammaproteobacteria bacterium | reverse complement strand
ATGCTGGTTACTTTTGGCATCGTGCCCACCGGGCCGGAAACCGGCTATGGTTATATCAAACGCGGCAATGCCGCGGCAAACGGCGCTTTTGCCGTGCAGGAGTTCGTCGAGAAGCCTGATCTGAAGACTGCCGAACAGTATATCGCCAGTACTGAATATTTCTGGAACAGCGGCATGTTCGCCTTCCAGGCGGAACGTTATCTGCAGGAGCTGGAGAAATTCAATCCGGATATGCTGGCGGCCTGCCGCACCTCCTTCAATGCCGCGAAGGTCGATATGGACTTCGTGCGTCTGGATAAAGACTCCTTTGCAGCATGTCCGGCCGATTCCATCGATTATGCGGTGATGGAAAAGACCGACCAGGCCATTGTCATTCCTCTGGATGCGGACTGGAACGATGTGGGTTCCTGGGCGGCGCTCTGGGATGTCACCAATAAAGACCAGTGTGGCAATGCCATCAAGGGCGATGTGCTGACGCTGGATACGAAAAATTCCTATATACACTCGGAAAGCAAGCTGGTTGCGGCGATTGGTATCCGTGACATGGTGGTGGTGGAAACCGATGATGCGGTGATGATCTCGCCCAAAGACCGGGTCCAGGAAGTCAAGGAAATCGTCGCACAGCTGAAGGCCTCGGGGCGCAAGGAAGCCTATTCGCACAACAAAGTCTATCGTCCCTGGGGTTATTACAATTCCGTGGATGTCGGTGAACGGCATCAGACGAAAAGGATCGTGGTGCGCCCGGGGGCAAAATTGTCGCTGCAGATGCATCATCATCGCGCCGAGCACTGGATTGTCGTGAAAGGTACGGCGATGGTCACCAAGGGCGGGCAGAAAATGCTGCTGTCGGAAAACGAGTCGACCTTTATACCGCTGGGGACGGTGCACTGCCTGGAAAATCCCGGCGTGATTCCACTGGAAATGGTCGAGGTGCAATCGGGCAGCTATCTGGGGGAGGACGATATCATTCGCTATGAAGATCAATATGGCCGGGAATGTGAGGAACATAACCGGGAAGATTCGGTGTGATCATGAAATTTGAAAAAGGGAAGGGTTATCGATGAATCTGAAAGTCAAGAAAGCGGTATTTCCCGTGGCTGGCTTGGGCACCCGGTTTCTGCCGGCGACCAAGGCCAGCCCGAAAGAAATGCTGCCGATCGTGGACAAGCCATTGATCCAATATGCCGTCGAGGAGGCGGTCGCCGCCGGTATCGAGACGATGGTATTCGTCACCGGCCGAAACAAGCGCGCCATTCCCGATCATTTCGACAAGGCCTATGAACTGGAAAATGAATTGCGCCAGCGGGGCAGGACGGAAACCCTGAAGATCCTGGATGGCATCATTCCCCCCCATGTTTCCTGTGTGTTCATTCGTCAGGCGGAAGCCCTGGGGTTGGGGCACGCGGTCTATTGCGCCAGGCCGGTCATCGGAGACGAGCCATTTGCCGTGATTCTGGCCGATGATCTGGTGGAAGACGGCGACCGGGGCTGCATGGCGCAAATGACCGCGTTGTATGAAAAGGAGCAGAGCAGTATTCTGGGCGTGGAGCGGGTCGATCCGGCCGAAACAAAAAAATACGGTATTGTGGAAACCGAGGCTATGACACCCTCTGTCGGCCGGTTGACTTCCATTGTGGAAAAGCCGGAGCCGGAAAAGGCGCCATCGAATCTTGGCGTGGTCGGGCGCTACATATTGACGCCGGCGATTTTTCAGAAAATCCTGCAGACCGGCAAGGGCGCCGGTGGCGAGATACAGCTGACCGATGCCATAGCCGCCTTGATGAACGACGAGCAGGTATTGGCCTATGAATTCGAGGGCAGACGCTATGACTGCGGCGCCAAATTGGGCTATCTGATCGCCACAGTCGAACATGCCCTGAAGCATGACGAGCTGCAGGATGATTTTCGCGCTTATCTGAAAAGTCTGAAATTATAACTCAGGCAGGCTTGGGGTGTTGCTTATCAGGCAAATCATCTGCAGCGGCGTTTTCCCGGTTTCCGCAAGCTCCATCCGTACTGCGTTTGAAATCTTGTTCTGTCGATATCACCAAAGACAGCCGGCGCCTCTTTTCAGGCGCCAGTGTCCGGCAAGATTCAGGCAACAGCCTGTTTGATCCTGAACATCGCTTTTTCCAGATTCTCCATGCTGGTGGCGATGGATATCCTGATGTGGCCCGGACAGCCGAATGCCGATCCGGGCACAATGGCGACACCGGCTTCGGTGATCAGGTATTCGGCAAATTCGACATCATTGCTCATGCCGTCCAGCCTGTCGATGACTGCCTGGACATTGGGAAAGACATAGAAGGTGCCGTCTGTGGCAAGACAGTCGATGTCGGGCATTGCGTTCAATTCCGCCACGACATAATCATGACGTTTTTTGAATTCCACCAGCATTTTCTGGATACAGCTCTGATCACCAGCCAGCGCCGCTTGCGCGGCCACCTGGGCAATGGAGGTCGGGTTGGAAGTGCTCTGCGACTGGATCTTGCGCATCGCGGCGATGATTTCGGCGGGTCCCCCGGCATAACCGATGCGCCAGCCGGTCATGGCGTAGGCCTTGGAGACGCCATTCAGCACCATGGTGCGGGCATACAATTCGGGGCAGGCGTTGAGAATGTTCACGAAGCTGCCGGATTCCCAGAGAATGTGTTCATACATGTCATCGGTGGCGATGATAATGTCGGGAAAGTCCCGCAGGACTTCGCCGAGGCTGCGCAGTTCCTCTTCGCAGTAGGCGACGCCGGTTGGGTTGGAAGGGCTGTTGATGACCAGCAGACGGGTCCTGGGGGTGATTGCCGCGCGCAGCTGTTCGGCCGTGACCTTGAAATGCTGTTCCTGACTGGTGGCGATGATCACCGGCTTGCCACTGGCCAGCAGCACCATGTCCGGGTAGGACACCCAGTAGGGGGCCGGAATCAGGACTTCGTCGCCGGGATTGATCAACGCCTGGGCCAGATTGAAGAAGCTTTGCTTGCCACCGCAGGAAACCAGAATCTGATTCAACTGATAGTCGAAGCCATTGTCCTGCCTGAATTTGTCGATGATGGCCTGTTTCAGGCTGACGATGCCATCGACGGCGGTATATTTGGTGAATCCCTCCGCCAGCGCCTGGATTGCCGCCTGTTTGATGTGCTCCGGCGTGTCGAAATCAGGTTCGCCTGCGCCCAGGCCGATGATATCCTTGCCGGCGGCGCGCATTTCCGCGGCGCGGGCGGTAATGGCGAGCGTGGGGGATGGTTTTACGGCGTTGACGCGGTCAGATAGTTTGATAGTCATGATTCCTCGTTCTATTAAGTTCGGTTGTTCGTGCTACAGCGCGGTTTATGTGGCAGAATGGCAACGATGGCGACTGCAGCACAAAAACCGCAATGTGGCACGGGTCAGCTGCAACGTTTTGTAATCAGCTGTTTTCTCTTGCATCAAGCAGATATTTACGTAATTCCCTGTTACTTCGCATAACGTAAAGTATATAGGCTTTGTCACCTTCAATGCGATAAAAAATACGACATGGGTTTACGATAATCTCCAGGTATCTGGAATTTTTGAGCTCTGGTGGTTTTCGTCCGGATTCAGGAAATTGTTCAAGTCGATCCGTACAGGAAAAAACTCTTTTCACCAGATCAATAGCAGCACCTGGTTGGTCAAGAGCTATATATTCTGCTATTGCATTGAGGTCTGAAAGTGCCGCTTCCGTGCATATTATTTGAGCCATTTACTCATTTTTTCTTTAGCTTCTGCCTGGGTACATGTACGCTTTTCCAAAACGGCCAATTCACCCCTGGCAAGCCCCTCCAGGATTTTCATTCGATTTTGCATCATCTCATAATCATGTACGTCGACAAGATATGCAGATGGTTGACCATGTTCAGTGATAAGTACGGGCTCTTTTGACTCATGTAATTCAGCCAATATTTTCGTAGCCTGGCGCTTTAAAGTTGTAACCAGTTCAGTTTTCAT
>JAJRWJ010000243.1 GCA_024276805.1 Gammaproteobacteria bacterium | reverse complement strand
CGAAAAGGTCGATGTCACACTGCCGGGCAGAGGCGGCTCTGGAGCCGGATTGCATCCGGTTACGCTGACCTTGCGGCGCATCGAGAAAATCTTTGCCGGCGCTGGTTTCAGCGTCGTGGAAGGACCGGAAATAGAAGACGACTATCATAATTTCGAAGCATTGAACATCCCATCGCACCATCCTGCCAGGGCGATGCACGATACCTTCTACTTCGATGCGCATACGCTGTTGAGAACGCATACCTCACCGGTGCAGATCCGGGTTATGGAATCCGGCAAGCCGCCTTTCAAGGTCATTGCACCCGGGCGTGTGTACCGCTGTGATTCGGATTTGACCCATACGCCGATGTTCCATCAGGTAGAGGGTTTTCTGGTTGATGAAGAGGTCAGTTTCGCCGATTTGAAGGGCATCGTTTACCAGTTCCTGAGGGAGTTTTTTGAGCAGGCTATACAGGTTCGCTTTCGGCCATCCTATTTCCCCTTTACCGAGCCCTCGGCGGAAGTCGATATAGAATGCGTGATGTGCAATGGTGGGGGCTGCCGGGTTTGCAGTCATACCGGCTGGCTGGAAGTCATGGGCTGTGGCATGATCCACCCTGCGGTTTTTCAAGCCTCTGCCATCGATGCCGAGCAATTCAGCGGTTTCGCCTTTGGCATGGGCGTGGAAAGGTTGGCGATGCTGCGTTATGGCATCAATGACTTGAGATTGTTTTTTGAAAATGATCTTAAATTTTTGCAACAATTCAATTGAATGCCTGTTAGTGAGGAACGGTGAAGTATGCGTTTTAGTGAAGCCTGGCTGAGAGAGCTGGTCAATCCCCCGATCTCGACACAGGAACTGGTCGATCAGCTGACCATGGCGGGTCTCGAGGTCGATTCGGTAGAGCCGGCTGCAGCAGAATTCTCTGGTGTCGTCGTGGGAGAGGTGTGGTCCATTCAGGCGCACCCGAATGCAGATAAATTGCGCATTTGCCAGGTGGCGGTGGGCGCCGTAGAGCCGTTGCAGATCGTTTGCGGCGCCAGCAACGCCAGGGTGGGGCTGCGTGCTCCGACGGCGCTGGTGGGCGCCGTGTTGCCCGGGGGGTTCAAGATAAAAAAATCCAGGTTGCGCGGGGAAATATCGCTGGGCATGCTCTGTTCGGAAAAGGAATTGGGGCTGGCCACAGATGCCGATGGTTTGATGGAGCTTCCTGAAACGGCGCCGGTGGGCGATGATATTCGGCAGTATCTGGCCTTGAACGATGCCATTCTGGAACTGGATCTGACCCCTAATCGGGCAGACTGCCTGAGCATCGAAGGCGTTGCCCGCGAAGTGGCGGTATTGAACAAACTCGATTGGTCGGCGCCGGCAGGCAGCGACTGCGAGATTACCCATCAGCAGACACTGGCAGTGAATATTGCCGCGCCGCAGTTTTGTCCGCGTTACCTGGGCCGTCTGCTGAAGGGCGTCGACAACACTGCCGAAACGCCGATGTGGATGCAGGAAAGGCTGCGCCGCTCGGGCTTGAGGAGTCTTGGTCCACTGGTCGACGTCACTAATTATGTGCTGCTGGAAATGGGTCAGCCCCTGCATGCCTTCGATGCGGAAAAATTGACCGGCTCGATCACGGTACGCATGGCTGCAGCGAATGAACAGCTGCACTTGCTCAACGATCAGAGCGTCGAACTGGACGAACAGATACTGGTCATCGCCGATGATCAGAAGCCGCTGGCTCTGGCGGGAATCATGGGCGGCGGCGATACGGCGGTGACCGACAGCACCCGGGATGTTTTTCTGGAGTGTGCTTTTTTTACCCCGGAAGCGATAATGGGCAAGGCACGGCGCCTGGGGCTGCATACCGATTCATCGCACCGCTTCGAAAGAGGCGTCGATCCTTTTCTGCAGCAGCGGGCATTGCAGCGGGCCACCCGGCTGATCCTGGAGATAGCGGGCGGCAGTGCCGGACCGATCACCGAAGCCGTTATTCCTGACAATCTTCCCCGGCGTCAGCCGGTGGTTTTGAGAAAACAGCGTATCCACAAAATATTGGGTGTGGCCATCGATGATGGTGAAGTGCAGGATCTCCTGCAGCGTCTGGGTATGACCGTGCGCAGTGAGGAAAACAGTTGGTCTGTCACGGCCCCGGGATTCCGTTTCGATATCGCCATCGAAGCCGATCTGATCGAGGAAATCGGCCGCATCCATGGTTATGACAACCTGCCGCAAAGCGAGTTGCAGATGCGCACGCGACTGGGTCAGGCTCCCGAAGCGCAGGTGCCACTGGACCGCTGCAAGGATCTGCTGGTGGACAGGGGCTATCAGGAAGCGGTCACTTACAGCTTCGTCGACCAGGCCATGCAGCGGGCGATCGCGCCGGAGGATCGATACATTGCGTTACAAAACCCGATTTCCACAGACTTGTCGGTGATGCGCACGACATTGTGGTGCGGTTTGCTGCAGGCGGCGGTGAGAAACACCAACCGACAGCAGAGTCGCATCCGGCTGTTTGAATCGGGTCTGCGCTTTTTGCGCAGTGACAATGGCATCGATCAGGAGAATATGCTTGCCGGTTTGATTCTGGGCAGCCTGCATGATGAACAATGGGCTGAACCGTTGCGGCAGGTGGACTTCTTCGATCTGAAGGCCGATGTGCAAGCATTGCTTGCCCTGTCTGCCGGAAAGGTCAAATTTCGTGCTGCCAGACACCCCGCGCTGCATCCCGGTCAAAGCGCCGAAATTATTTCCTCGGATGGAACCCGAATGGGCTGGCTGGGCATGATGCATCCCAATCTGGAAAAGCAGCTGGGTTTCGACAGTCCGGTTTTTCTTTTCGAGCTGGTGCAGGAAAATCTGCTGAAAAAACCCATCCCGCAATTTCGTGCCCCGTCAAAATTTCCATCGCTACGCCGTGATCTGGCGCTGATCGTTGACGAGTCGGTGCTTGCCGAGGATGTCGTCGCCTGTATCGACGCCTGCCAGGAACAGGCGGTGCGGCAGGTGCTTGTCTTCGATGTCTATCGGGGCAAGGGGATCGAAGCAGGCTGCAAAAGCCTCGCCCTCGGGCTGGTTCTGCAGGATGATTCGCATACGCTAACGGAATCTGAAATTGATGCTATAATAAACAGGGTTTTAGAGGGTTTGTTTAATAATATAAATGCAAAATTGAGGGATTGATTGAATGACTGTTACCAAAGCGGACTTTGCTGAGAGGCTGTTCGATGAGTTGGGTCTGAACAAACGCGAAGCGAAGGAACTCGTGGAGCTTTTTTTTGAAGAAATCAAGGCATCACTGGAGACTGGAGAACAGGTCAAGATATCCGGTTTCGGGAAATTCGAACTGCGCGACAAAAACAGCCGTCCCGGAAGAAACCCGAAAACGGGAGAAGAAATTCCCATTACAGCGCGACGTGTGGTAACATTCAGATCTGGTCAGAAATTAAAAGCCCGAGTGGAAGCCTATGCTGGAACCGAGTAACAACAACGAACTTCCCGCCATACCGGCGAAAAGATATTTCACCATCGGTGAAGTGAGTGAGCTATGTGGTGTCAAGCCCCATGTGCTGCGTTACTGGGAACAGGAATTCAGTGAGCTGAAGCCGGTCAAAAGACGCGGCAACCGCCGCTATTACCAACGCCATGATGTCCTGCTGATTCGCCAGATTCGTTCTCTTTTATATGAGCAGGGCTACACCATTGGCGGCGCCAGGGCACATCTGTCCAGCGATGATGTCAAGGAGGATTCCATGCGCACCAAGCAACTGATTCGTCAGATGTGCGGAGAGCTGGAAGAGATCATGGAGCTGCTCAAGTAGTCAAAACCTTTCGTTCGATGGCAACGCAATGTTTATCGGGCCAGTCTATAGTTTTATGTCGGGGCGTAGCGCAGCTTGGTAGCGCACCACAATGGGGTTGTGGGGGTCGAAGGTTCAAATCCTTTCGCCCCGACCAATTGATTCTATAGACCATCTGCCATTTTTCAGGCGTCATCGGCGCTTCATTCCCATCACCACCGCATTTTT
>JAJRWJ010000242.1 GCA_024276805.1 Gammaproteobacteria bacterium | reverse complement strand
GGTCTTGCCGCTGCCGGTCACGCCTTGCAGAAGAAAAACGGAAAATTTGCCCAATGCCCGGCAGACAGCGTCGATGGCGGCCTGCTGCTGTGGATTTGCCTTCAGGGCGACTTTGCATGAGCCATTGTTTGCTGCCGGGGGGTGGTCAGTTTTGGGGGTGTCGACAATTTCCAGCAGGTCTTTATCCAGCAGTGCTTTGGCCGGCTGCCGCCAGTTTTTGGACCAGCCGGATAAACAGCTGCCGCTGACGCCGTGCTGCAGGCTTTGCAAATGTTTCAGGAGAGCGGCCTGCCTGGGTGCTCTGGTCAGACCATGCAATTCCATCTGCCTGCCTCTGGCGCTCAGCCGATAGAGTTTCTCCGTTTTCAGTTCGGCAGCCTTGCCCTTGCGCAACAGCGCCGGAAAGGCCGTACTGAAGACTTCTCCCAGGGGGTGATGATAGTAACGGCCTGCCCAGTGCAATAGCTTCACGTCTTCCCGGCGCAACAAGGAGGGATTGTCGAGAACCGCAATAACGCTTTTCAATGTTTTCGGGTCGCGGCTGCTGTGTTCGATAGTGTCGATCAGATAGGCGGTAATCCTGCTTTTTCCGAAAGGCACCAGGATACGCGCGCCAGGTGCAATGGCCGCCGATGGACAGGATTCCCGGGCGAGATAATCGAACAATTTGTCAACTGGCAAGGGAACCGCCACACGAAAAATCAAGCGTTTTTCAGCATCCGATTTAGACATAAAATATAATTGCTTTTCGACGAAAATCTGCTAAGTGATTACCAGCTTTGAATAATTGGAGTTAGCCACAAAATCTGTGGATAACTTTGTGGATGAACTCTGACATCGCTGCCTCAGGTCCCGTTTTCATTGCCTTTTCGTTAAATTGTACAAATTTCGTTCAACTGTAAATATTTATTTAATTTCAACACTTTACAAAAGTAAAGAAAAACTTTACAGTATCGGCAGCATAAAACTCATCAATTTCTGTTTTTTTATAGGCATTGTGCGTAAGTTTGTCAGTCAGGCATGGCAAGCATGGCAATTGCGCCTTGAATCAGCTGAAGAGGAATTACCGATGGCACTGTTACAGCAACTTGTACTACGAACGGATATTTCAGGAATGCCACTGGAGTGGATCAATTACCAGGAAGCGGCAAAACTGTATTATCTCGATCAGGTTGCCTACTCCCTGGGAACCTTTCTGTATATGGTGCGTGGTGGCATCAATGCCAAATCCGGGCTGCGCAGCCAGATTTCAGTCAATTCCATTCTGGCAACGCACAGCCGCAATTTTGCTGCGAGCAAGAGGAACGATCATTATATCCCGCCATTGAACAATCCTGCATTGTTTAAACGGGACAATTATTTATGCCTGTACTGCGGTGAACATTTTTCCTATGACAGTCTGTCCCGGGATCATATCAGACCTATCAGCGCGGGCGGGGAGGATGTCTGGGACAACGTCGTTACCGCCTGCAAGCGCTGCAACAATTTCAAGGCGGGCCGGACTCCGGAACAGGCGAAAATGCAGTTGCTGGCGATACCGTTCACGCCTACCCATGCCGAATATGTGTATCTGCAGGGCAGACAGATTCTCAGTGATCAGATGGAATTCCTGCGAGCCCACTTTCCACGCAAAAGCGCCCTGCATCAAAGATTGCAAAATTGATCACGGCAACATCAGACCGTGAACAGATCTTCACGGCTTTTCGATAGCGGGAATGTTCCGCCGTGAAAAAGGCGCCCATAGTGCGCGCGCAATAATCTCCAGCAACCAGGATAAGATCCAAGATTGAATTTTGACTTGACAGAAGGTTCCATGAGTCAAAGGTATTCCCTGGGGATTGTGCTATATTGAAATTTTATTGTTTTTGCCAGGTTCCTTGCTGATTTACACTGCATGTGCACAAAGGGGCTGGATGACGGAGGCTGCCGAACAGGCGCTTCTCTAGAGTTGCAAGGATATTTTCCAAGGCAGGGAATGTTATGAAAAAAATAGTGATCATGCTGGTGTTTTTGGGCGTCTGCGGCGAAACCACAGCCTTCAGCATTCCATGGCATACCATTTCCGGAAGTAGGGTCAGCGGTAATTTTGCATGGAATTACTCCTACGATATTGGCTACTTCGATGATACGCTGAAGATCGATCTGGGTATCCGGCTCGTTGGCGATGCCGTGGATCATACATTGTTGAACCGTTGGGAGCATGGCATCGAGGATATATGGTCGACAGACCGTTTCGCCACCCCTATCTCGTTCAACGTCGACTGGGTTTCAGAAAATTATGATGCGACTGTCAGAATTCATGATCGCAGTACCGGCATTTTCAATATGTCGAACTGGAACACCAGAAATGCCAATGGCTGGGGTGATGCCTATCAGGAACAAATTGTCGCTCATGAAGCGGGGCATATGTTTGGGCTATGGGATGAATATGCGGGTGGTGCGGTCGACCCGGATACTGGTTTGATCAATACCGGAGGACTGATGCAGACATTGAATGGCCAGACTCTGGATTCCTATTATACCGTCATGTTGGGCTGGTTTGACAAATTCAAGCCTGTTCCTGATGTGGCTCCTCCCGGCGCCGCTCCCATTTCTGTTCCCGCGGCAATCTGGCTGTTCTGTACCGGTCTGCTTGGACTGTTCGGATTAAAATGGAAGCAAACGTGGCAGTCCGCACAGTCGGCCTGTTGAACAGGCTTTACAGATGCTGGACAAGGCCCGCTATTGACCTCCAGGGGCAGTAAAAGGCTATTCTGGCGGCAGGTTCCGGATTTCTCGATTTTGCACCAGAGGCTTGATGAATTTCAGGGTCATGCGGTCGCTTTCGCCAATACGCAGATAGTTGTCTCTATCCTTTTCGCCCAGCCTCAGGGTCGGCGGCAGCGTCCATACGCCGCCGGGATGGTTGTGGGTGTCTGCAGGATTGGCATTGATCTCCGATCTTGCCAGCAGCTCGAAACCGGCGTTACGCGCCAATGTGATGACATATTCCTCACTGACATAACCGGATAACGCCTGGGGATCCTGTTTTATACCCGGCGTATTGCGATGTTCCACGACGCCTAACAGACCACCTGGCTGCAATGCCCGAAACATTGCCCGGAACACCAGATCGGCCTGTCCGGCTTTCATCCAGTTGTGTACATTGCGGAAGGTCAAAATTCTGTCCGCAGAGTTTGCTGGCGCAATGTCCAGCTTGTCAGGCGGCTGCAGCACGGTGAGTATCAGATTGCCATAGATTTCCGGGCGGCTGTGGATCTTATCGGTAAATTTTTTCAGACTTTGCTGAAAAAAAGGAATGCCGGTATCCGCGGCAAAATGGGCCGCATACAATTTGCCCTGTTCTTTCACCAGAGGTGCAAGAATTTCCGTATACCAGCCGGCGGCGCCTGGCCATAGCTCAACGATGCTCATATTTTCCCGAACTTCGAAAAAAGCCAGCGTCTGTAATGGGTGGCGATAACGGTCTCTGGCTCGGTGCTCTGTTGAGCGATGCTCGCCGCGCAATATTTGCCGCAAGGCATCATTCTCCTGTGCCTGTCCGGCAATTGCCAGCGTGAAAAGAAAAAAACCGATGATTATTCTGCTCATGATCGATCCCAGGACAGGCTTCATTTCGAATTCCAGTACTGCAGCAGACTCAGGCCGGCCAGCAACAGAAAAGCCACCAGGGTCCAGCCGGGAATGCTGAGTCCGAGAAATTCCCATAATATATCGGAACATTCACCGGTGCCATTGAGCATAACCTTGATGGTTTCCGACAGGGGGAAATTTTCAAACACATAGGACAGGCCTGGCCCGCACTCCGGCACCTGGTCCGGGGGCAGGTTCTGCAACCAGAGATGACGAATGGAAATGACCGCGCCAGCCAGGGCGGTAACGGTACCCAGGATGGCATAAAACCGGCGTCCTCTGGATTCCGGGTTATGTATCGCGGCAATGAGAAACACCAGTCCGGTGAGCAATATGGCGATGCGCTGCGAGATGCACAAAGGGCAGGGTTCCAGCTCCTCGACGAATTGAAAGTAGGCGCCGACCAGCAGCAT
>JAJRWJ010000241.1 GCA_024276805.1 Gammaproteobacteria bacterium | reverse complement strand
CTTGATCAGGCCATAACTGCGGAATACCTCGAAACTGCCGACATGACTGCCGAGCAGGATACAGCCGCTGCCAGTACCATATTTCGAGTATCGGCGTGGCATGTTTTCACTGGGGAAAATGATTTCCAGTTTGTCGAACTGGCCGGTAATAAGGTACACGCGGTCGAGAATGGTCGAGGCAAAACAATGGATGTGCCGGGCGACATCCAGCAGGGTTGGCTTCCTGTCCAGCACCCGGGCCAGATAATGCAGTGAGGCCCTGCGCTGTGCAGAGGCAAAGAGCAAAAAGTACAGGGTGATGGGGTAAAGCAACAGCCGGGCCGCCGGACGTCCCAGATGCAATGCGATCCAGCGAATGCTCCGCAATGCCAGTGGCGAGCTGCGTTCTTTGTGGCCTCGCCAGGATACGTTCATGATGCTCTTGATGCGCAATGGACTATACCAGAGGCCAGTTTATCGGCGCCCCGCAGGCATTCGAAGCGGATCCTGGTCGGGCTCCTTTGTTCCAGGATAATGGTGAATGGCTCGCCGGGGCGCAAGGGGTGATGGAATTTCGCCTGGGGAATGGCGGTTATGTAGAGCTGTGGTTGCCACTGCAGTAGCAGCGTGCGCAGAGTGTCCAGCAACACCACTCCGGGAACCACTGGGTCGCCGGGGAAATGACCAGCGAGGCAGGGATGGTCGGCAGCGATGACATATTCTCGGCTAATGTGGTTCGACAAGATCAAGTTCCTTCAGCAGTTGTTGCAGCTGGTTTTTGACAATTTTACCGAGTTCGTTGCGCGGCAGTCGCTGGACATGGTGTAGAGGTCGTGGTAAAAAAACCGCATCGATGGATTGTTTCAGTTCACGCAATATCTCAGCCGTGCTCAATTCGGTGACCACCAGCGCCGCCAGCCTTTCCTGACGCAATTGCAGAAATACCGCATCTTCGATGCCGTCAATGGCATTGATGATACTGTTCAGTGCAGACAGGGAGTTTCTCTTGCCGGCAATCTTGACAAGATCCGCGTTGCGCCCCTGAACCGTGAACAATCCATGGGCATCGAGTTCGAATCGGTCATCCAGCTGTACAGTATCGCGCAAATGGCCGCCTTTGACGACAAATTTGTCACCTTTTGACAGGAGCAGAATGCCGGGATAGGGCTGCCATTTCTGTTCCGAGGCAAGGCGCCGGGAGGCAAAGGACAGGGTTTCGGTGCTGCCGAATATCTCCCACAGCGGCGCCTTGAAGGTGGCTTCCACCTGTTTTGCCAGAGCGACTGGCAATGGCGCCGTGGAGGATAGCAGCAGCGCGGCATCCGGCCAGCTGGTAGCGTACCTGCAGCAGGCCTTGAGATGGGTTGGGGTACTGACCAGCATACAGGGCAGTGCCTGCATCTGCATGGCTCGACGAATGTCTTCGGGGTAGAAGGGCTGGCTGCTGTTGACGCATAGTGAGGAAAACAATGGCCAGAACAGGGAGGTTTCCAGTCCGTACATGTGCTGTGGGGGAACCGTCGAAATCATGTTCAGACGGCGGTTTTGCAGATCGAGGCGCTGCAAGGCCAGCTCCGCGGACTGCTGGAATTCGCGCCAGGACTTGGCAATGGCTTTCGGTTCACCGGTACTGCCCGAGGTGAAGGAAATGGCGATGGTTTTATTGCTGTCGAAAGCCTGAAAGTGATTGTCGTCGCCCTGCGGGCTGTTGCTTGTGATGGGGAAAATCTCCCCCTGCCCATCATCGGGATTGTCGACGAGGCAATAGCTGTGCCGATACCGCATCAGCAGATCACCGGTCATGCGAGGGCTGCGATTGGGCGGCAGCAGATTGATCTGGCCACGTTGCATCACGGCCAGAAAAGCGACGATGAAATGGAAGCGGTTGCGGCACAGGTTGATGGCGAATTGTTTGTCGGGCAGGGTTTCACTGAGGGATTTTGCCTGGCAAAGCAGCTCTGCACGCGAGATGACCCTGTTGTCATGTATGCAGAACGGAGCATCGATAAATTGCCCGATAGTCTTTTGCAGTGTGATGAATGTCTGATTCGTTGACATCGCTTGCTGTTGACCAAGTCAGCGATTGAAAAAATGCAGGATATTTCCCGGGAGGCTGCAAAAATCCAGTCTGTGGCAGACAGCTTTGTATGCTGCACAACCGGCCTGTTGTTCAGGACACTTGGGACGCTTGACGCGCACATCGACGGTAGCGATGGAAGGTTCTGGAAGTTTTCGGGATGGCCTTATAGACTCTCCGCATGTGAATTTTATGCATTTCGGTGTATCATTTTTTGTCGAAGGCAAGGCAAAAAACCGCCGCTGCAGCCATGCTACAGCAAGGTTTTTCAACGCGGCCATGGGCAAAAAAAGGCTCAATATGGCGCTGATGTGAAGTGCGGAGAGGATACTTTGCGCTTTCAGCGTTCCGTGCCTATATACATGACAGAGACTCATTATGGTCTTGAACAGGTTTCTGAGTTCAATATCAGGAATTCACTGATTATTTCCTTTATCCCGCAATTATACGTCAATTG
>JAJRWJ010000240.1 GCA_024276805.1 Gammaproteobacteria bacterium | reverse complement strand
CAAGTCCCGCGTTGACGATGCCTATCGTTGGCGTCCATTCCAGTTGGCCTTCCTGTTAACTACGCTGGAATCCACGGCGAACGAGGACAGCGAATTCCGCGATACGGTTGACCTGATCTGGTTCCCGACGGGCGGCGGTAAGACCGAAGCCTACCTCGGCCTGATCGCCTTGCTGATCGTACTGCGTCGGCTGCATCATTCCGATACCGGGGGCGGAACCGCTATCCTGATGCGCTATACTCTGCGCCTGTTGACCCGCGATCAGTTCATACGCGCAACCCGCCTGATCTGTGCGCTGGAACTGATCCGGCGTGAACGCGATGATCTCGGATCGACACCGATCACCGTTGGCATGTGGGTGGGAGAGGCCACCAGCCCAAACACCTTCCAGAAGGCTGCCGAGCTGGTAAACAAGGCGCGTGCGACGGGTGAAAAGCCCGCGCTTGTACTCGATCGTTGTCCCTGGTGTGGACAAGACTTCGAGGCCGCGCACAACTATGACAGCACCACACAGCACTTCCATTTCCTCTGCCGGAATCCGGGCTGCGACTTTGGCGCGTTCCCGGGTGGGGTATTGCCCTGCAATGTCGTTGACGAAGCTTTGTACACCGAAGCCCCGACCATGCTGGTCGCCACCGTGGACAAATTCGCCAGGCTGGCCTGGGAAGAACGTGCCAATACATTTTTCGGCGGTACACGATATCGTCCACCCGAAATCATCATTCAGGATGAATTGCACCTGATTGCCAGTGCGTTGGGTTCGGTGGCCGGTCTGTACGAAGCCGCTATCGATACCGTGCTTCAAGTGCGCGGCGTGTATCCGAAGTACATCGCATCGACGGCCACCATCCGCATGGCGGACCAGCAGGTGAAACGACTGTATGGACGCGAAGTCGCCGTGTTTCCGCCGCCGGGACTGAACTGCGACGACGCCTATTTCGCCCGTACTGTTTCGCTTGAGCAACGCCCGGGCCGAATCTACGTAGGCTATCTGGCGCCGATGCTGAACCGCCAGCAGTGCCTGGCACCACTGGCGGCGGCATTGCTATTGGCACCGCAGGTGCTGTTCGAGAGTGACCAGGATGCTCAGGAACTGCTGGATGCCTGGTGGACGCAGGTGGTGTATCACGGCAGCCTCAAGGGCGTTGGCAACAGTCACACGGCTTTTGCCAGCGATGTGCGCGATTTCATGCGGTTATTGTCTGGTACAACGGATGCGCAGGCTCAGAAAGACGAAAAGGCAAAGAAACAAGAACGCTCGACGCCGAGCATTGCCCAGCTCACCAGCTTGCAGACGGCGGCGCAGAATGCAGAGATTTTTGCCCGGTTGAGCAAGACACGCGAAGAGGATGGCTGCCTGGACGCCGTACTGGCCACCAATATGATCTCGGTCGGACTTGATGTGGCTCGATTGGCGCTGATGATCATCAACGGCCAGCCATTGACCACGGCAGAATATATTCAGGCCAGTAGCCGCGTGGGGCGCAGCGAGGTACCTGGCGTGGTGTTCGCCAACTACTACCGAGAGCAGGCGCGCAGCCTGTCACACTACGAGAGCTTCCGCCCTTACCATGAAGCCTTCTACCGTTTCGTCGAACCCACCAGCGTCACGCCCTATACCTATCAGGCTCGCTTGCGCGCCCTCCACGCGGCGCTGGTTATCGTAATGCGACACGGTAGGGTTGGTTTGTTGAGTAATGGCGCAGCCACTGACTTTGATCCAGACGATTCGCAAGTTGCCAAAGCCGTTGAACAACTCAAGCGTCGCTGTGGATTGTCGGCTCCCGATCAGATCGATGAGGTGAACAGGCATATCGATGCCCTGGTTGCCGAATGGCAGAATGAGGCCGAACGCTGCCAGATAGCTTCAAGAAAATTGGAGTATGAAGTCAAGGACAAGGAGACTGGGCGTGATCGCCTGTTGTACAACCATGATGATCAGATTCGCGGCCTGTGGCCGACCTTGCAATCCATGCGCAACGTCGAAAATACTGCCCTGCTCAAGGCGCTATGAGCTATGGCCAATGAACTGATTCCGATACGCCTGTCACACCTGCTTGGCCATAGTGGTGTCGGAGCCATCGTGCGTGGGGTGAATGGGCTGGTGGTCGTTCAGGACACCCGGCAATGGACGGATCGCTCTGGTCTCTCCGCCGGTAAGCTGATTCCGTATGTGGAGCGCGTGCGTGCCGCGCTGGGCATCGAGGAGCAACTGCGCGAGCCGCCTGTAGCGAAAGAGCTGGCGAATGGACAGGTAGATGGCACCAGTGTGCCGGCGACGCGATTCCCCTCCTGGATGCGCTGCCCGGCCTGTGGCGCCATGTATCGTTGGCCGTGGCGGAACGATCAGCGCGATCACGCACCCCGTTGTAATCATCAAGATTGCAAGCGTCACCCGAAGATGGAGCAGGTGACCTGGGTGCTCGCACATCCAGAGGGATACCTTGCCGATGTGCCGTGGCATTTTCTCGCGCATCAGGGCGCGCGCGACCCCACACAGCGCAACTGCAAAGTACAAGACCAATTACGGTTAATGGAACGTGGCTACGAAGAGCGCATTTTACGGTGCGGCGCCTGCCGCGCTGAAACCCGATTTCGTGGTGATGATCGAGTGGGCTTCGGCCAGGGCCGGATGCAGCCATGGACCAAAGACGATCTGGTTCCGCCAATAGAGGTCACGGAAGAAGGTGACAAAGACTACGCGCAAGTGCTGGTGATCAATGACACGCGGGTTTACGCGCCTGTCGCTGAATCCGTTCTGGTGATTCCACCGGAATCCCGTGTACGCAAGGGAACCGTCGTGGATCGCCTATATCGCAATTCCGGTGATCGTAGTCGCATAGACGGTGCGCGAACGCCATTGGCGAGGAAAGGCATCATACGGACGCTGGCGACGGAATATCGCTGTACACCCAACGATATCGAAACCGCATTGGCTGATCTTGCCCGCGGCTACCCATTGTATGGCGAGAACCTTACGCCAGGGCAATTGCGGGAAAGCGAGTTTAAAGCATTCCTGGAGGTGTTGCCCGACCAGCGCGAGGACGAAGACTTGGTGACTCGCAACAAAAGTGACGAGTGGCGTGAACTGGGGGTGGCGGTCGACCTGGATACTGATGAACGGAAAATTGTCCATGGCGTCCGTCACCTTGTCCGCGTGGATCGCCTCAAGGCGGTGAAGGTATTCAAGGGCTTTACCCGCTTGGGCGGACAAGAAATAGTGCCGCCGGACATCGTAGGGAAATCCGATTGGTTGCCAGCCATTGAGTTGTATGGAGAGGGCATCTTCCTCGCGCTCGATGAGGACCGGCTCAAGGTGTGGGAGCAAACACCGGCGGTTGTTTCGCGACTAAATCGACTCCTTCCCCGATTTGCCCAATCCGGTCGCGATGACCCCAATCCGCTGACAACACGCTTCATGTTATTGCATACGTTGTCACACCTGCTGATGCGACAAATCGAGTCCGAGGGTGGCTATCCCGCGGCGTCGCTGATTGAGCGTATCTATTGCGCCAATGTACCGGAGCCCATGGCCGGTATCCTCATCCATGTCGCCGTTCCCGACATCGCCGGTTCACTGGGTGGCCTGGCTGAACTGAGCGAACCCCGGCGCTTTCTAGGCATCCTGATTCGAGCACTGGAGCATTCACACTGGTGTTCGCTTGACCCAGTTTGCAGCGAGCATGAAGGTCAAGGACCAGGCTTGCTGAATCGCGCCGCCTGTCATGCCTGTGCGTTGGTACCCGAGCCTGCCTGCGAATACGGCAATACTTTGCTGGACCGCGGCTTCGTCAAGGACGATGCCGCCAACGGACTGCCTTCATTTTTTGGGATAACCTGAATATGCCCGTTGACCGCGCCCGCCGATTCAGCCTCCCCGGCATTCATGACCTGAACAAGGATCAGGATGAGGCGCTGGCATTACCGCTTGAGGGGCAACATCTGATTGTCGGTGGTCCTGGCACCGGAAAGTCGGTAGTGGCGCTGTTGCGGGCGCGACGCCTTGCCCAGAACGACAGGACGTACAGAGCTCTCGTATATAATCACTTGCTGGATCATTCAAACCGACATCTATTTGGCAGCGATCAAACATTCTCCGCCAAGACTTGGGACTCTTGGTTTCGCCGTATTTACAAACATTTTTTTGACGCCGTCATCCCAACGCATGACCCCGAGAAACCTGGAGGTTATCGCCCCATAGATTGGGAGGCCGTCGAACAACAGGTTCAATCTCTGGATAATATAGAAGATCAAAGCAATAAATTTCTGGTTATCGATGAGGGGCAGGATATGCCGCCAGTCTTTTATCGAACGCTGATCAATCTTGGCTTCGAGAATTTCTATGTGGCGGCCGACCAGAACCAGCAGATTCACCCCGACAAGTGCAGTTCACGCCAGGATATCGAGAATGTTCTCGCAATCGAACCGGGCAACACGCTGGAACTGAAAACCAACTACCGGAACACGCGTCCTATCGCGCTGCTTGCCCAGCACTTTTACCCAGCCGACCCGGCCAGTCCAAGGCCTGACCTGCCCCATGTCAAACCTGCCGCAATGATGCCCGAGCTATGGACATATGGTAGGGAAAACACGGCAACGCCGGCGGAAATTGCAGATCATATTCTCCAGTTGAGCGACCGAAACCCACGCAAGCTTATTGGGATCATTACTCCAGACAATAAAGTGCGGACGAAATTTAATGACGCGCTTCTTCGTGCCAATCCAAAGCTCGACAATGACAAACCGCCTATCCAGACCTTTGTTTCAGGCCAGCAGGAATTACTGAACTTCGGTCAGGGCGGCCTCATGATCATAAACGCCCAGTCCAGCAAAGGCCTGGAGTTTGATATCACCATCCTGGCCGACATCGACCAGCACCAACCCAAACGCGACCCGCATGTGCTCAAGTCAAGATTTTATGTGATGGTGGCGCGTGCCCGTGAACAGGTCATCCTTCTCCGTACTGGTAATGTTTGCCCCGTCGTGGATGGATTGCTGCCCACTGATCCAAGTATACTCGTCAGGAAGTAGGTTATGGTTACGAAAAATAGTACTCCGAAGAAGCCGCGAAGAGGTTGCAAATCCACACACACATGGCATCTGGTAACCAATCACCAGAACATGCTCTACATGCTGGCCGCCGGTATGGTAATGGGACCCGCTGGTTTCCGAGGTAAGCATTATTCCGATTCATTGGGCGTCTCTCCTGGATGGATTCCCTTGCTCCGGAATAATGTTGATATTCCAGCTGGCGCTTTGAGTCATGCAACCAGCGAGCGTAAGCATTTGCTGCCCTGCGTTGCATCATTCAGTTTGAGCAATCTATCCGGCCCCGTTCGGATGCTGTCGCGGGATGGCGGTATGCGTGATGTCGCTTCGCCAACCGTGAGAAAACGCAAGGACGACATTGCCATCGTGATTCGCGCGCCACTGCCGATGACTTTGCTATCTAGCATCAGCTTTCGCTCACCCGGGGACATGCAAGCATTTGAAAGCGCTGCCAGGGACGTCTCCAATGTCGATCTGTCCCCCCATCGGATCGAGGTTGACGAATCGTTATTCCACGCTGCTACAGATGTGATATGGCCGCCGGTGGGGTCACAAGGACAATTGCTTGAGGACAGCAATGATAGTCCCCCTGCGCTGGGACAGGCGATTGGCGGCATGTTTGTGATGTTGTACCACATCGCCAACCGCAGCGATCTGGGTCTTGCGGCCTTTCGCTTTATAACAGGTGCCATACGCGACACAGATAATGACTTGGTCCAAAGCGACCCCATCCTGGCTGAGCTTCCTGACTGGCTGAATAGGAATGAGATATCCAGGCATGCAGATACCCGTGCAAGGCTATTTTGGGGCGTTGTCCAATCGCTGGTCGACGCACAGATGCAGGAGCGACCTCAAACAGCCGTCGTCGATGTGGCGCTGGCGTATCTGGAGGATCAGCTTGATCAGCTGCAGGAAATGGGATTCCGGGCACGACTGGAGCGACTGATTGCGGACATGCGAAGTTGCCTCGGCCTCGGTGGCGGAACAGTCACCGAACTGCTTGAGCGTCACGAGGGGTCTCTATCGAGGCCCTTGCTTCTATTCTGCCTGCGCGATCATTGCACGGACTTGCTCGAATTTTTCCATCCACTGTTGAGCGACGCCGAGTATATTCTTGCCGGCATTCTGTTCGGCGTGCGCGATAGCTGGCTGCAGTTGCCGCGCGATCTTCGAAATTCGGACTTCTCTGCCTATGTGACTTATCGGATGGCAGACGCTGAGCATCGGAAACAAGGCGATAAGATTGCCTTGGATGCGCCAGCACGTCCGGAACCCTTGCGAGAACTTTTTACTTCGCCCGGCGGTGAGTGGAACAGCATACAGAGAGACGTAGCCTTGGAGCTTGCGCGAAAATGCAGTTGGAACAACTGTATTCAGACACACATCACTTTGACGGAAGGTGATTATCCTGAAAGCTTCGAGCGAAAAGGTTTGCAGATGGTGTTCCCAGGAAGGGTGAGGGTCACGGAGGAAGTAGATATGGCCTCATTTTTGTGCCGTTTGGGTAAATGGCCTTTGATTCCCCCCCAGATCGAATCCGACATACGCAAACTGCTGAGCGCGAAAGAAGAAGATGAACAGGGAAACGAAGGTAATTAACCATGCGGATGATTCCCCGCCAGCCACTGCGCACACCCAGCAAAGCCGAAAAAAATGTGTTCGACCAGCTGAGGGCGACGTTTTCCTCGCCGGATAAAAATGGCTGGTTTGCTATGCACTCACTTAACCTCCCGCGGCATGAATACAAGCGGTTCGGTGAAATCGATTTCATCGTATGTGGGCCGGATGGCCTTTTCGTACTTGAGATCAAAGGTGGTCGTGTCTCGTGCCACGATGGCATCTGGGGAACGAAGAACCGTTATGGAGAATCCGAGCGATTGCGGGAGTCACCGTTTAAGCAGGCAGAGGGTGCTTTGCATGGTCTACGGAAAAAACTACCCGCTTCGATCTCTCGCGCCTTTGTGGTCGGTTACGGTGTTGTCATGCCCGGTGTTGAGCAACTTCCCGATAGCGCGGAGTGGGATCGCGCCGTTCTCGCGGACGGTCGGGACTTCAGGCAATTCGAAAAGTGGCTGGAACGATTCATAAGGTATTGGCGCGCGAAGGATAGTCGCAAGCCAGTCGCAAGCCCTAAACAGTTGAATGTGTTGCAGCAACACTTACGCCCTGATTTTGAGGCGGTCGTACCATTGCACATTCCCGCTCATGATGTCGAAACACGTATCGCTCGGCTGACAGAGGATCAGCTAAGGCTGATCGATGTCGTCGAAGCCAACCCGCGGGTAATATGTTCCGGAGGTGCTGGGACAGGGAAAACAATGTTGGCGCTTGAACTGGCGAAGCGCTGGGGCGCATCTGGAATGAAAACCGCGCTGGCCTGCCATTCGCCGTGGCTCAAGCGATTCCTGGAACGGAACGCCGTACCGGGTCTGACGGTCAGCCTAGCGGATTCGATCCATGTCGCTGCAAGGCGAGCCGGCATCGAAAAATTCGATGCATTGATCGTGGATGAAGGTCAGGATATTTTGAATATGGATGCGCTGGAGCGACTGGATAATTGTTTATATGGTGGAATAAGCGAAGGATGTTGGTGTTTTTTTCATGACGCCAACAATCAATCCGGCCTGTGCGGATCCTATGTGCCCGATGCCTATGAGTATCTGGAAAGTTGTGGCCCGGCGCGAATCCCACTGAGGACGAATTGCCGGAACTCATTGCAAATCCTGCAACAGATACAAGACGCCTTGGGTGCTGATGTGGGTAATTCCGGGGTCGGTGATGGCCCAGCTGTACGTGAAGTTCGTGTTGCCGACACAGACGGCGCTATCCAGGCTTTTGAGAAAGAGCTGCGCGGTCTCGTGGATGGCGAGGGATTTAATCCGGGTGACATCGTCATACTTTCGCCCTTTCCATTTGCACAGTCATGGACGTGTTCGTTATCCAAGGATTTGCGAGATTCAATCTCTGTTCTGGACGATGCCTCACCTCGTAACATGAATCGTCAGGCCATCGGTTTTGCGCAGGTTGGGGATTTCAAAGGGCTTGAGAGCGAGGTAGTTGTTCTTGTCGATATGCCTAGACCTGGGCATAGCGAGACCCTGCGTTCGCTTCACTATGTTGGGATGAGCAGGGCGCGCGCGCTGTTGAGCATGATCTGTTGCTGATGGTGCTTGTGGGTACGGTTTCCTGAATACATTGGATCTACTTCGGCAAGGACGGGGATCGGTTGATGATATTGCTCGCGGGTGGCACCAAGAAGCGTCAGGATGCGGATATTTCCGCCGCAAAAGGGCATTGGCGCGACTATAAGCGCCGGAAACGGCAAGGGGTGTAAAGATGGCTCTGACGAAAGATTTTAAGGATACCATTCAGGCACGTGCCCAAGGGGATCCCGCGTTTCGCAAGGCCTTGCTGCAAGAGGGGGTCGAATGTCTGCTTGCCGGTGACGTCGATACCGGCAAGGCGGTGCTGCGCGACTATATCAATGCGACGATCGGGTTCGAGGAACTGTCCCGGGGTTTTGACAAGTCGAGAAAGAGTCTCATGCGCATGTTCGGGCCAAAAGGGAACCCCCAGGCGAGTAATCTGTTTGCGGTGATCGGTTATCTGCAGGAGCAGGAGCAGGAAGGCATATACTTGGAAGTCAAAGCCCGGAAGGTGGCTTAGGGGGCTGTGTGGCAGCGTTCTGTTGGCAATTTTTGCAGGCGATTAGCAACAATTTCTGAACATGGTATTTTTCATGGTATTATCACTTACCCCTACAATTAAGCCATTGATATCAAAGTATAAAAGTCGCTCGTTTACAATAGAGTGGGAGTGGCCGGCACTGTCTGGCACTGGCAGGCATGAACAGTATATAAAGGATTTGTTGGGAATGAGAATGCGGGTTTGAATTCTTCGGCGACAGTATTAGCGAATCAGGCGCCGCTCAAGTAACGATGGCATATCCCTGCGGCCATCGAGGATGCAATGAATGAAAACGTCCTGCCGGATCACCTCATAGATGGCACGATACGGCTTGAAGTTGACTTCCCTATAGTTCGTTACACCGATTCGATCCAGCTCGGGCGGAACGTGGCCCTGCTCGGGCAGTTCGGTAAGCCGCGAGCACAGGGACTCGAGTTGATCCAGTACGTAATCCGCATTCTCCACCGAGCCGTGGAAAGCAATGTAGCGGTAGATTTCGATCAGGTCCCGCTCCGCATCCTCGGTAAGCCGGACACGATAGTGTTTCACTCAGCGAGTTCCCGGATCTGCTTGCGAACATCCGCAAAGGCTTTCTTGAGGGGCTTGCTGCGGCCTTCCTGAACGCTTTTGGAGCTTTGGGCGAGCATCTTGAGCAACGCCAGCGATTCCTGGGTTTGTTCATAACTGACGATATCCTGGAGCACTGCTCGGGCTTCGCCGTGTTGAGTGATCACCATAGTACGTTGCCCCTCGCTGACGCTTCGCAGTGCCTCGGCGGTGTGGCTTTTCAGGTAGCTGATGGGTTTGACCGACTCACTCAGTTTCATGGCCTGTATTCCTTCATCGATTTAATTGGTACTAAATATAGTCCATTTATAGGTCTACTGTAAATCTGATCAGTAATGGTATCTGTCTAGGCGCTGGTTATGGATAGTGATGATTTATAAGAAATTCTGGACATGGTATTTTTCATGGTATTACCATTTGCAACAACATCAAAGCCATTGATATTAAAGGATAAAAATGGCTTATTTACAATCGAGTGGGAGTGACCTGGCAACGGCAGGTATTGATTGGCAACGACTGGTTTGTCGGTAAACCAGGGGGAAGCCTGGTTGATTTGTTTTTCGTCATTCCCGTGCAAGCGAGAATCCAGTATCGCGTTGAAATCAAGGTAATGGATCAGTCATAGCAGATCCTTCAACTTTTCATTCGCCAGGATGACCTTGTGTTTCCGGTGCAGTTTCACGATTGTGGGATCGAAGTTGTCCATGATGTCCTGGTAAGTGTTGGCAAGAAAATCGAGCGCGAGGCGCTTTTCCTGCTCGATGAGAGCGTCAACTTTTGCTGGATCGTCAGCGATATGCCGGCAGTCGCTGACGAAGTGTCGGAAGCGTACGGCTTCCAGTGCCGTGGCGTCGGAGAAAACGAAGTCCATGTGTGATTCCGTATCCCGTATCTGACGTCGCATGTATACGCGTGTTGTCGGGGATGTATTGAACCGATCAAGCAGTGCTTCGTATCTTTCCTGCATATAGGCGTAGTAACGATCTCGTAGTGCCTGCAACTGGCCTTCCAATCCGCCGGCATCGAGGCGTTTGTCGTAGACATATCCTTTGCCTTCCCGCTTGCCATGGTTCGGGCCATTGACGTACTGGCAGGGAATGAGTTCGTCAATGCGTTCGAGCCCTGCTTCGTCCAGCACATCGGTCAGATATCCCGCCAGGGAGCTGATATCGGCATAATGGAAAGCGCCATCAATCTCCAGCCTTGCCCAGCAGCGGTGAATATCACCCCGGTAGGGGCGTGGAGGGTAATCTGGATCCTCCTGTTTGCGCGCCTGTTCCTGAAAGCGGTGATCGTCACGCGCATAATCCCCGACCGTATCGAAATCGAGCAGGGTGATATCTTTGGGGAGATATTCGTTCAGGAAGAAGTAATCTTTACCAATGCCTTGAAATGGTAGCAGGGTGCTATTCAGCAACAGATACTGGCTGTCATCAAACGTTTCCAGTGCTGCATCCAGTTCTTCCGGGTTGTTGACCGCAATCCCAAACAATCCGTTGAGGAGAGTTTGCCGGACTCGGAAGTCATCTTCTGACGTCAGGTGGAGCCGGTAAGCATCACATTCGATTTCGGGTAATGAAAAATAGTCCGGCTTCAGTCGTATCACAGCCTGTCGCAGGGCCGCGCTCCATTCTCTCTGATTTGTTTACCTGTGCATGTTCCTATAGGCAATGTGCTGCATCTTGCAAGGCGACCATCAAGGTCATCGAGTCAAGCGGGGATTCGATAAACCCGTTACCGGTATAGAAACGTTTTGCATCTTGCGAGAGTGCATGAACAAGTAATGCTCTGATGCCTGTCTGTTTTGATACCGACAGTGAACGCAACAGCGCATCCTTCAGCAGATTCCGACCCAGACCCGCCTGTTGCCACTGCTGGTCGATGGCCAGTCTTCCGAGTATCATGACCGGAATCGGATCCGGCATATTGCGGCGTATTTTTCCCGGGGCGTCACGATGTTCGATACTCCCTGTGGCCAGGGCGTAATAACCAATGACCTTCTTGTCCTGGCATACGACGAAGGTGCGGGATGCACCGGAAACTTCGTTCTTGAGCGCATGGCGTTTAAGCCATTCATCCAGTACCGGGACACAGCATGAGAACGATTCTATGAGGTGAGCTTCCGTAATGGGCTCCGGCGCTGTTATTTCTCCCATGGCGCCTTGTCATGTAACAATTTTCGCAGCGCAGGGTTGTCTTTGATCGGCGCATCAATGAGCGTTGCGAATGTCTTGTAGGTTTTGTCGTCCACCAAAAAGAGCCGTTGGTCGAGCAACACGTTCTCAGCCTCACGGCAAGCGGCTTCCAGCATAAAGTCCGAGCGATTCTTGTTGAGCATCGCTGCTGCTTTATCGATCAGGTTGCGCTGCGTTGTGCGGGCGCGGATGTTAATCGGTGCTGCACGGTTCTGTGTTTCAGCCATCGCAATAGTCTCCTGTTGTATGGATGATCAATATACATAATTGTATATCGGATGTCTATACGGTTACTGGAGGAGAAGATTAAAAGCGCGATGGGGAGGGATTGGAATTGTGCTGACTATAAAGCGAAGTCAATAGTAAGCTATTGATATATCGACTGACTTGTTGGGTATTTACAATAGAGTGGGAGTGACCGGTATTGACAGGCAATGGCTGGTAATGACTGGCATTAAACGTTTATAGAAGGATTCGCCTCGAATCTACGAATCACGCAGGCATCACAATCTGCTCGGGATCGATTTTATGCCATGGCAGGATAGTGACGTCGGAGCGAGTCTGCAGGGTGTCGCCGCCGTAAATTAGCCATGCTTTCCCGGCGGTCTCACCTGCCAGTTTTCGCCAGAAATCCAATCCCTTGAAATAATCCCGGTTGATGGTCTGACCGGATTTTATTTCCAGTGGTGACAGGTGTGTTCCATGATCAATCAGCAGGTCTACCTCGTGTCCTGATCGATCACGCCAGAAGTAAAGGTTCGAGGCCTCGCCCGCATTATAGCGGGCCTTGAGTAATTCGCTGATGACCCAGGTTTCGAATAATGCACCGCGTTGAACATGGGTGGCCAGTTGGTCCATGTTCTGAATACCGAGCAACCAAGTCGCAAGACCTGTATCCAGAAAATAGAGTTTGGGTGTCTTAACCAGACGTTTGTTGAAATTCTGGTGGTGAGGTGGCAGCAGATGTACGATGTAACTCGCTTCCAGCACAGATATCCAGGCTTTGGCCGTGTTGTGCGTAATGCCGGCGTCATTGGCCAGCGAGGAAAGATTGAGGAGTTGTCCGGTTCGACCCGCGCACAATTTCAGGAACCGTTGAAATGTCCCAAGATCCTGCACGTTAATCAATTGCCGGACATCGCGTTCCAGGTAAGTGCGCACATAATTCCCATACCACGGATGTGGCTCGAGTCTGCGATCAAAGATGGGAGGGTACGCCCCATAAAAAAGGGTTTGGTCGAGATGGCGGTTGATTTGTCCTGTGCGCTTTAATTCGCCGTATGTCATGGGAAGCAGGGTAAGCAATGCCGCTCTGCCGGCCAGACTTTGTGTGATGCCCGATAGCAGGTCGAACTGTTGTGAGCCTGTCAGGATGAATTCGCCGGGCCGTTGCCGCTCGTCTATGCGTGTCTGCAGATAGGAAAACAGGGCAGGGCAGCGTTGCGCCTCATCCAGAATTGCATTTTCGGTAAACTGGTTCAGAAAGCCTCGGGGGTCACTTTCGGCAAAGTCCCGCTGATCGAGATCCTCAAGGGATACGTAATGGTGTTCAGGAAACGCATGGCGCACCAGCGTAGATTTGCCGGACTGGCGTGGACCGGTGACTACGACCACTGGGTAGCCGCTGGCGAAGCGCTGAAGTCTGGCCTCAGCCTCTCGGGGGATATACATCAGGTTCGCTCTGATTCGTTCATGATATCGGTAATGTAGCTCATTTTGGCTAATTGTCAATACGATTGATAATTAGCCAAATTCAGCATTCCAGCTTCTTGGGGTTGTCCATTTTCCCCTGCAATACCAACACTTGAATTAGGCACGCTGTGATGACCAGGGCTGTCAGTAAACCGATGTCGTTGGTCTGTTACGATATCGTTAACCGCACTCAATACAACTTACTGAGCACCAAATTCTGAACATGGTATATTTCATGGTATCGACACATTCGCCCCTCTTAAAACCCGCGTCATTACTGGCTTTTTACGGCTCGTTTACAATCGAGTGGGAGTGAGCTGGCAACGGCAGGGATTGGCTGGTATTACACCCATTTTTCGAGTGTTAAGTCAGGCAGAAAATATGAGATGATGCCCATCTCTTTGTGGGGAACACCAATAATATCAATTCCTTCTTGGCCAATCAGGTAAAAGACGACGTGCTCGCCCTGTGGGAAACTATAGTAACCTTCAGCAACATCGGAGCGGTGCTTACCCAGTTGAGGGTTTTCAGATAGCCAGCGAAAGCGTTTTTCGAGATTTTACAGGTAGGTGTTGCGCTGGATTTTTCCCCATTGCCGCTCTGTGTAGCGGCCGATATTTTTCAAATCATCACTGCTCTGCAACAGGAGGGAAATAGCCCGGGAGGGCAGGTGTTTGGCTTGAAAAATCAGAGGTACTTCATCGGATCCATGTTTTGATGGAGTACTCGTACAATCGTGATCCCGCCGGATCGTTTCATGTAGTACAGGATATGGCTTTCATAAAGAAAGCTGAGTAGTCCCTCGAAAAGCGCTTCCCGTTTGACCCCCAGGTCGGGGTTTTCAGCAAGGAGCTGAGCGCGTGTTTCCAGGCTATCAAGGTAAGTATCGGCCTGAGAAACTCCCCACTGTTGGACGGTATAGTCGATGATGTCTTCAAGATCACGTTCGGATTTTTCTGTGAATTGATAGCGGGGGCGGGGCTTTGTCACGGCTTAGCTGTTTATCCGTTTGCGTAAATTGTCGATCACAGTTTTACCATTGCTGACCTTGCCGGTTTGCAAGTCAGAGATTCCATCCTCGATTGCCTTTTCTAGATGTGCCTTTTTTAGTGCCTCAAGCTGGGCATATTCTGCCGCCGAGATCACTACAGCAATGGGCTTGCCATTGCGGTTAATGCCAACAGGGCCATGCTGTGCCCTGATCAGGACTTCACCGAATTCGCGTTTGGCATCACTAGCGTTGAGTATTTTCATCATAGTTGTGCCTTATTTGATTAAATTGATCAAGTTGATTAACTTTAGCCCCTGCAACAAGCGATGTCCAGCTGCTGTCCACCGCTGATTGGTGCACGGAAATAGGGGCAGACTCGAATTAATGGAATCTGAGTCAGGCTCTGACGCAAAAAATCTGGTGGGGTGGACAGGCTTTTCATGCCCACGTGGAATATGCGTCAACTGCCAACAACCGGGTGCTTGTCATTGATTCCGATTTGGCCGCCGTGGTGGCGGTAAATCTGACCAGCGGTGCTCGCTCGATTCTTTCCAACGCAACAATCCCGGATGCGACAAATCCCTTCATCAACCCAATCGCCATCGCGCTGGATGCAACCAATAACCGGGCGCTGGTGGTCGATGCCAACCTGGATGCCGTGATCGCTGTGGATCTGACCAGCGGCGCGCGCACAATCTTCTCCAATGCGACAATTCCGAATGGGACAACCCCTTTCAATAATCCGAGTGCCATCACGCTGGATGCAATGCAACCAATGACCGGGCACTGGTCACCGATGGTGATTTGAGAGCCGTGCTAGCAGTGGATCTGAGTTCTGGCGCGCGCACGATGCTTTCCGATGCAACAACCCCCGACACGTCGAACCCATTCTGGCTTCCAAGGGGCATCACGATTGACACCGCCAACGGGCGCGCACTGGTGGTTGATTATTTTTTCTCCGCCGTGATAGCGGTCGATCTGGCTAGCGGGGCACGCACAATTATCTCCGATGCCACTACCCCGGACACGACGGATCCGATTAACCTCCCGTTAGCCATCGCTCTGGACGCTGCCAATGGGCGGGCACTGGTGATTGATAGTAGCGACGCCGTGCTGACGATGGACCTGACCACCGGAGCACGCACCTTGCTTTCTGATACGACAGTTCCGAATAGGATGAACCCACTTAACATTCCTGCCGCCATCGCGCTGGATGCGCCACGTGGGCGGGCGTTAGTGATTGATTCCGATTTAGACGCTGTCATCGCGGTGGACTTAGGCAATGGAGAGCGCACCACGCTCTCCGATGCCACCACCCCGGACACAACAAACCCATTCGGGGGAGCCAGTGCCATCGCAATAGACACCAACAATGACCGAGCATTGGTGGTTGATAGCCCTCAGGACACCATCGTGGCGGTCAACCTAAGCACTGGCGCACGAACCATACTCTCCAATGCCACCACCCCGGACGCCGTCAATCCGTTCGTCAATCCAGTGGCTATCGCGCTGGACACCGCCAATAACCGCGCACTGGTTGTTGATCTCAATTTAGACGCCGTGGTGGCGGTCAACCTGAGCACCGGGATGCGTACAATTATCTCCGATGCAACAACGCCCAGTGCGGCGAACCCATTCAGCTTTCCGGAAGGTATCGTGGTGGATTCAGCCAATGGCCGGGCACTGATTGCCGATGATGGCTTGGATGCCATAGTAGCGATGGACCTGACCACAGGAGAGCGCACCATTCTCTCCGGTCCAACAATCCCCAACACCTCGAACCCGTTCGACTATCCAAGAACCATTGCGCTAGACAGTGCCAATGGCCGAGCACTGGTGGTGGACGCTACGTTAGACGCCGTAATAGCCGTTGATCTGAGCACCGGCTCGCGCACGATTCTCTCCGATGCCACAACTCCAGACGCGGTGAACGCACTCAACTACCTGCTTGGCATTACGCTGGACAGCGCCAACGGCCGCGCCTTAGTGGTTGATGCTGATCTGGACGTGGTGGTGGCAATAGACCTGACCAGCGGGAATCGCGTGATAATTTCAAAATAAGGAGATCAACCCAATGAGGATATTTATCCTGTTTGTTGTCATGGGCTTGGCCGGATGTGGCAACGATAATGGCGTGGACAGCCCCAGTGACGGATTTGATGTGCAGATTCAGGCCATGGAAGTCACGCAAGGCATTCGTGGGGATATCCCCAGCCGTGTTCCACCCGATGCGTTCAGTTACCTTGCAGAAGACGCCTCGTTTCGAAGCAACGGCTTCCATGTGGCCGAGCGTCGCACCATCGTTCGGGTTTATCCCTGGATGCGTATCTATACCGGCACACCTGCATACTCGCTTTCGGCCCGCCTGCGGGGCTTTGCAGGCGATGGTACTGAATTGCCGGGTTCACCCCTCACGCCTCAAAACACCACGCTCTTTATTCACTCGTCATATACAAATCTGTCTTATCTAAGAGACGAAGCCGCACGCTCCTGGAACTTCGTCTTGCCATACTCCTGGACAGTTGGCGGCGAGATTCGTTTGGTGGCCGAGGCAAACCCGAGCGGGGATCAATATGTCGCAGAGTGTGACGGTTGTAGCGATAACAACAGCGTCACATTGTCCGGCACACGCTTTACGACGGTGGCAAATCAGGCGACGTGTATTCCCTACATCTTGCGGTGGGCCAGTGTTGCAAGTGATGGCACGGTGACCAGGCTTCAGCCAAGCAGCAGTGAAGTAGCCAATGTGATCAGTTACGTTTACAAGACATGGCCCATTCCGGAGATGCAGCTCTTCGGCACCTATTATGTGGACACCTGCGTTCCGAACGGCCAAAGCTGTATCAATCCCTATACCGGCACAGACGCGAACGTACCGGTCTCGGTGGAAGACCAGATGCGCGCCAGGAGTGCAGAGCTTGGGCTGGTAGCCGGTGGCTATACCATGGTGCCAGCCATCAATCACCCGGACTCGATCGATTTTGTGGGCGACAGAATGGGGTGCCGGGGGTTGGCGGGGGTTGGTACCGCTCCGGATTATTGGCTTACGTCCTGTACTACACTGCTTGCGCAAGAATCGGGACATGCAGGGCCTGCCCTGGCCCATGCCGGGAGTAGCGATGGTGAACTTCCGCCTATCGACCCGTTATATCCTGACCCGCACGGAGCGATTGAAGCAAACGCCTATGGTTTCGATATTTTCGCCATGCAAGCAATACCACCCGTTGATGGCAGCGGCGGACACACGCACGACTATATGTCGTACGGAGGGAATAACAATATGGATATGTCTTATCCAACAGACAGGGGGCTCATATGGACTTCCCTCTATACCTGGAATGGCATTCGAACCTGGTTGAATGGCGCTGCTACGGCTACTGCGAATAAAGCGGGGCCGGAGACAACTGTAACTGATACACGCCAGAGCACCCAAACAGAAATCGCCGCCAAGCCACCGCAACTACTGTTGCTGAATCCCGCTGATGGCGCCACGCTTACCTCATGGCAAGACATTGCGCTGATGGGACAGGCATTTGATCGGTTGGATGGTCCGCTTTCCAGATCGCAACTGGAGTGGCAGCTTGATGGCAAAACAGTCGGCCATGGCACACGGGCAACAATCTCCGGTTTGGCTGAAGGGCAACACCGCATCACCTTCTTGGCAACAAACAGTAACGGCCTGCAGAGCTCAACGACTGTTACCGTCAACGTCGCCCTAGACTCGGATTTTGATGGCCTGCCGGATAGATGGGAAATCAACTACGGATTTGACCCACAAACACCAAACGCCTCAGAAGACCCGGATGGGGACGGCACACCCAACTGGCGTGAATTTGCCGAAGGGACAAACCCCATTGCGGAAGACACCGACTTTGATGGTGTCAACGATACAATGGAATTCAACACCGGTTCGAACCCGCTTGAATGGGCAAGAAGGGGAAGCCTTGCAACAGTATGACAGGGTGCCCACCCACCGTTGGCCGATTATTTTTCACACAGCTGTTGATACAGGGTTATGGTTTGTGGCGAGGGGCTGGTGTCGAACCGTGCGGACAGGACCCGCCGGCACTGCTGGTAGGTTTTTTCCATTTCGGCCCGCTGGCCTTGCCGGGCGTAGGCCTGCATCAGGCCCTGGTAGAACACCTCGGCCGTGTCGTCGATATCGAGGCCGTGCTGGTAGAGGTCGATGGCCTTGTCCCAGTTGCTGTCAGCGCTGTACTGTGCGCCAAGGTCGCTGAGGCTCCGAAGGAACTTGCGTTGCAAGCGCTCCCGGGCGGTCAACAGCCAGGGCTGATCGTTGTCTTCGGCGAGAAAGGCGCCTTTGTAGATTTCCTGCGCCCGTTCCTGTTGCTCCGCTTGCGCCACGGTACGCTCAAAGGCCCACATATCCACCCAGCAATGACGCGCGTTCAGGCTCAGACGGCCATCGGTATAGTCAATGGCCCCCGCCAGGCCCAGCAGCTTGCGCAGGCGTTGCAGATTGGTGATCAGGGCACGGTGGGCGGCGTCGCCCTCGGCGTCCGGCCACAGGGCCCCTTCCAGCCTGGCATCACTGATGTCACGTCCGCCCAGCGCAATCAGCAGCTTCAGGAGTTCCAGCGGTTTCGCCTGGGCTCGCTTACCCGCTATCTGGCTCTGGCCATCAATCAACAGGCTGAAGCGCCCCAGGGTATAAACTCTGATCGGGAAGGGCCAGTTTTCGGGGGCCTGCTGCGGCTCAGCCAGTGTCAGGCACAGTTTGCGGATCATGCGCCGCACATACCTGGTTTCGATGCCATGCGCCAGCGCAAGGCTGTATAGAGTCGCCTGCTGTTGCGACAACAGGCTGCAGGTATAATCACCGGTACCGGCGGTGGTGGTGGTCAGCGTCCTGTGCAGGGTCGCCAGACAGGCCGATTCCTTCCCCTGTTGGTATTCGAACCAGGCCTTGGCCATGCCGACAAGGCAGACCGGGTGCCCTTCTGCCAACCAACGTGCAGCACAGAGGTCTCGATAAGCGCCAGCGCTTGCGCCTGATCACCACGGGCAAACAGGCACTGGGCCTGCATTACCTGCAGGTAAATTTCAAACCGTACCGTGCCAGACATGGAACGATAGCTCTCACTCAACTGTGCCTGTGCCAGGGCTATCTCTGCATGATTCTCTGACAGTGCCTGCCAGGCCATGATGTAGTGATACACACTCCAGTCCAGGTAACGCTCGTCAACCAACAAGTGACGCATCTGCTGCAAATAATCCTCCGCCGAACCGCCCCGCACCAGGGAGGCAATGGCGGCCTGGCTGAGCAAAAGCGTCTCCCAGGTCCGAATTCCTGCCGCCGCGCTCACCGACAGACCAGCATGCAGACGTTCTGCCGCCTCACAAACGTCGCCGCCGGCTGTCTGGAAAAATCCCTCCGTGGCCGCCCAGGCGATCTCCACCATGGGTGGCTGATCCGGCCGATTCATTATGCTTCGCAGGGCGTCGAGCACCACCCCCGCCTGCTTACGATTGGCCGTGGTGTAGTACATCACCACAAAGGGGGCCACCTTGGCGCGTAGCCTGGGGTCATGGCCGTGAACCACGATTTGTTGGGTGCGGTTCGCCCACTGGCTCAGATCCGGATGTTGAGGTTGACGAAACATCAAGGCAATGAACAAGCCGCAGGTGAAGTGGTCTTGCGTATTTTGGGGCAGGGCGTCTAGCCTGGTGGCGGCAAGCTCTCTTGCCTCGGAAATCCAGTGATCCAGCCCTACCAGACAACTCCACTCGAAGAGGAAACTGTCTACCAACGTCGACCAGCTCAATATCTGGCCGTTGAACTCACCATCGGCCTTGAACCGGACATAGGTCCGCTCCAGGTGACGGCGGGCCGCAGCCGGGTTCGTTGCCATCTCGCCCATGCCGCGCCAGAACAACAGCCAGGGGGCTTCTTGCACGAGCGCATCAGGTAGCATGTCCAGCCAGCGCACCAGAGCTGCCCCGCGCCCTTGGCCGAGCAGGCCCTGAGCCTGTTGCAGGATCAGGGGCGCAGCGACTTCCCAGGCTTCGGCCTCTAATAATAAGTCGACGGCCTCGGGTACTTGATCGTCATCCACCAGCCACTGTGCTGCCTGTCGGTAGAGGTTGGTCAATTCTTCAACAAGCAGACTCTGGATGAGGCGTTGGCGCAGAAAGGCGCGAAACAAGGGGTGATATTCGTACACCGGGCCGGGGTGCTGCACGGTGAAGAAATTCCTGCGATACACGGCCTCCAGGAGGGTGGCTGCGTCATCAAGTCTGCTAAGGGTCTGTGCTGCCGCAGGGCTGACCCGGGGCAGCAGGGCCGTGCGGGTGAGCAAGTGTTGGGTGTCTTGATCAACCTGCTGAAAAATCTCGGTCGCGAAGTAGTCGGACATAGCTTGCGATTGTAGTTCCGGTCGCCCTGTTTTCGCCGAGAGGGAAGGGGCGTCTTGCCCTGCCAGCAACACCAGCCCCGCCACCCAGCCATCAATTTTCGCGTGCAGGGCCTGGGCGTCGGTGTCACCCAGCGGGAGCTCGACGTAGAGGTGGGCGATGGCGCGGCTCTCTTGCATAGTCAGCCGGAGCTGATCCCAGCCTATCGGAGCGAGGGCACCGTTGGCCCGGAAGCGGGCGAAGGCCGGTGGCGGATCTTCACGGCTAATGACGATGACATTGATTCCGGCGGGAATCTCGCTACAGCCCACCGCCAGCAGCTCGTACAGGGTTTCCGCTACCTCTGCGTCCTGAAAATTGTCCAGCACCAGCACGCCGGGGGGCTTGATTCGCGAAAACAGCTCGCGGAAAAAGTTGCGTGTAAAAATCGGCAGGCTGGCCAGATACTCCGGGGTCAGCAGGGGTAGAGGGCTGCCTGCCTCTATGTCCAATTGGCCGAGGTAGTAGAAAAACGTGGCGACATCGGCGTCACCCTCGTCTATCCGGCACCACTGGGCGCTATCCCCCCTGTCTTTGAGCCAACTGGCAACCAGAGAAGTCTTTCCCGCGCCGGCCGGGGCCGAGAGCCAGATCAATGGCGCATGCCGGACAGCGTCGAGCTGCTCGAACAAGCGTATGCGCGCGTAGGTTCTGCTCAGCCGCGGCGCGCTCAATTTAGCCTTGGAAATGCCTGTAGCCACTTACCCCACCGGGCGTGACCCTGCAAGCAGAATCACTGGCGTATCCAGTAAGGCTTCGTCAATTCGTGGTTTTATCCAGCGGGGATACAGGGATGGCGAATTCATGCGGGTATGATATCGTAAATTACGGAAAGTAGGGGCGGAAAATCAGGAGAACCCCAAATGGGGCGTAAGGCGCCTGTAAACCGGGGAAGACCGTGAAACCTTTATTGGGGCAATCGTTTTCAGTCGCGATTGGCAGGAATTTCTGAACATGGTATTTGTCATCGTATTTTCACTACCCCCAACAGCTAAGTCATTGAAAATGAAGTGTAATAATGGCTTATTTACAATCGAGTGGGAATAGGGCGGGCGGTTTTGGAAAGCCGGACAACTTCGATTAGCCAGGATTTCACCAACGGTACACCGCGCGACCAGCAGTGGATGCGCCACGCCATGGCGCTGGCGCAACGCGCCGAGACCTCGGGCGAGGTGCCTGTGGGCGCCGTTATCGTGCGCGACAACAGCTTGCTGGCCGAAGGCTGGAATCAGCCCATCGGCGCTCACGACCCGACTGCGCATGCCGAGATCATGGCCCTGCGTGCGGCGGGGCTGACCGCTGCGAATTATCGTCTCACCGGCACCACCTTGTACGTGACCCTGGAGCCCTGTGTGATGTGCGCTGGCGCCATTGTTCACGCGCGGGTTGCCCGCGTGGTGTACGCCGCCACAGACCCGCGCGCTGGTGCTGCTGGCAGTGTCTTTTCCTTGTTAGAGAATACGCCGTTGAATCATCAAGTGAGCGTACAGGGCGGGGTGTTGGCCGAGGAATGCAGTGACATGCTGCGGCAGTTTTTTCGCGCACGGCGCAAAATGCCGGGCGAGAGAGGCTGAATTATCGTCTGATGTTGTGCGTCGTGGTTTTTCTGCTGGTTTCTCCCGCTGTCATCGCTACTGATAGCTGAAAGGCTGTAAAAATGCCGATACCGAGACATGGGTTGACTTCTTACGTCTATTTCTGGCCTGAAAGTTGAAGTAATGGTTGGGTAGTGTGGTATGTATTGAGCGCATAATCGATACCGCGTATCCTATGCGTCTTGTTCGGAGAGGTGCCAGAGAGGCCGAATGGGCTTGACTCGAAATCAAGTGAACGCGCGAGCGTTCCGAGGGTTCGAATCCCTCCCTCTCCGCCAAACTAAAAGGGCGACCCATCAGGGTGGCCTTTTTTATTGTTTCGGCGAAGGCATGTCATGCCGACATGACTTCTGTTTATGTCTTATATATGCAGTTAGATGGGGCCAAAACTAATGTGTCATTTCTGACATTTGGTGGGTCTTTCTCAAAAAACTCTTTATAGACGCATCGCTCTGATTATTTAATTTTTCTGTTATTTTACGTGGCGCAAAATGCTATTATTCGTGGGCATATTCCACATTTAGATATTTTCGAGTTTTCTTTAACTTTTCTAATAAGCTAACAATAAGGGGTTTCTTCCTATGGATGCATTTCTTAATTCCGATGTAGATTATCTGGGTACCTACATTATCCCCTGGGCCGTTAATCTTGTTTTGGCATTGGTCATTTTCATTGTCGGGCGCTGGATTGCGCGAGCGGTGACCAACGCGGTGGGGCGCCTGATGAAAAAGGGTGGCATGGATGAGTCTCTGGTCGATTTTCTCGGCAACCTGATTTATGCCGCGCTGTTGATCGTGGTTATCATTGCGGCGCTGGATCAGCTGGGCGTGGATACCACATCAGTGATGGCCATCTTTGCAACCGCCGGTCTCGCTATAGGTCTGGCACTGAAAGATTCACTGGGCAATCTGGCGGCAGGGGTGATGCTGGTGCTGTTCAAGCCTTTCAAGCTCGGCGATTTCATCGAAGCAGGTGGTGTGACGGGAGTGGTGGAATCGATCCGTATTTTCAGCACGCTGTTGAAAACCGGGGATAACCGCGAGATTACGGTGCCCAACGGGCAGATCTATGGTGGCACCATTGTCAATTTCAGCGCCCGTGATACGCGCCGTATCGATCTGATATTCGGCATCGGTTATGACGATGATATCCGTCAGGCCAAGCAGTTGATAGAGGAAGTGATGGCGGCCGATGAGCGTATTCTGAAGGATCCGGCTGCGGTGGTGATGGTTGCGGAGTTGGCCGACAGCAGCGTGAATCTGGCGGTGCGGCCGTGGGTGGAGTCTGCGGACTACTGGAATGTGCGAGCCGCGATGTTGGAGAATATAAAAATTACCTTTGATGCTGCCGGAATTTCGATTCCCTATCCGCAAACGGATGTACATCTGTTTTCAGTGGACGAACAGGCTGCCTGATATTCTGTGGGAATCCTGATCTGGATGAAGGGGGCTTTCAGCCCCCTTTTTCTTTGCCAGCAATGCCAGCGTGGGCGGCGCGGTAATACTTTCTTTAGGGCTGGTCGGTTGTGTTGATGAGACAACGTGTGGTGTTTGTCTTCGCCTTGTTAACGCAGACCAAGTGGTTCTGCGGCTCATCCTGATACAGCCGGGTGCATATCTCATAGCTGCGGATCAGGGCCCAGTTGCACTCCATCTGTTGTTCAATGCGTTGCAGGGCCGCCCGCTGTCTGTCGTTACCCTGCTCCTGTTTATCGATGTCTTCGAGCAACTGACGGAGCGCCTGCTCCGTCTGGGGGGTATCGACTTCCGTCGCACAGGCAAGTGAGAGGGAGAGTAGGAACAGGACGGTGCTGCGAAGAACAATCATTGTGGCTGCGTCTGCGATCAAACGGCCAAGAATAGCAAAGACGGGGGCTGGCGTGCAGGCTTTTGGGCGCCAGTTTGTCACTGCCTGGATGGGGCGGGTCTGGCGATCAATCTGAAACGTCCAGAATGAATAGATGCCCCCTAAAGAATCATGCGGTTAAGCCGATGGTTTTCCGGTAAGTGTCTTTTTGCGGGCAGGGTGTATCAATGGGCCTCATGGATGAGGGTATCGTTCGCCACACGGGTCAATACAAGAGAATAAATGTGAGGGCTTCAAGGGGTGACTGAGCCGCTAAACGTGCTGCTGGTGGAAGATTCCGAGGATGATGCAATCCTGACTCAGCGCCAGCTATTGCAGGCAGGGTTCGAACCTCATTGTGAGCGGGTCGACAGTGCCGAGCTCATGCAGGCTGCGCTGGATGCACAAAGCTGGGACGTGGTAATTTCCGACTATCACATGCCCAGCTTTAGTGGTGCTGCGGCGCTGAAGTTGCTGCAGGCAACGGGGCTGGATATCCCCTTTGTCATCGTTTCCGGTGCGATTGGTGAAGAAATCGCCGTTGAGCTGATGCGCGCCGGGGCTCATGACTACATCATGAAAGACAATCTGGCGCGTCTTGCGCCGGCCATTGAGCGTGAGCTGCGCGAGGCCGGTGAGCGTCGTGCGCGTCGCGTGGCGGAGGCGGATTTGCGGCTGGCCGCCAAGGTCTTCGAGGGTAGTGTCGAAGGTATCCTGATTACGGACAAGAACGGCCGCATCCTTCGCATCAATCAGGCCTTCCTGGATATCACCGGTTATGGCGAGGCCGAGGTTATCGGGCAGAGACCCCGCATGCTGCAGTCCGGGCGTCACGACGAGGACTTTTTCCGCCATCTGTGGGCATCATTGATCAAAACGGGTTCCTGGCAGGGTGAGATCTGGAACCGGCGCAAGAATGGTGAGATTTACCCCGAGTGGCTGACCATTAGTGCGGTCAGTGATGAGTCGGGCCAAGTGACGCATTACATTGGTGGTTTCACCGACCTGAGCCAGCAAAAGCAGGCTGAGGAGCATATCCAGCATCTGATGTATTACGATGCGCTGACCGGCCTTCCCAATCGCACGCTGTTCCGTGACCGTTTTCAGCAATGCATGCTGCGGACCCGGCGCTCCAACGACCATACGGCCTTCATCCACCTGGATCTCGATCGTTTTATCAAGGTTAACGATACCCTGGGGCATGCCGTGGGTGATCAGTTACTGGTGCAAGTGGGGCAGAGACTGTCCAAGAATATTCGCCCCATGGATTTCGTGGCACGCCTGGGTGGGGACGATTTTGCCATTGCCGTGCCGGCACTGATGACGCGTGTCGAGGTGGAAGACTTCCTGGAGAAGATTGTCGATGTCTTCGCCGAGCCTTTCTGCATTGCAAAAAGGGAGATATTCCTCGTGCCCAGCATGGGGGCGGTCATGTACCCGGACGACGCCAGTAGCTACGACGAGCTGGCCTGCTATGCCGAGACAGCCCTGCAATATGCAAAGCGGCTGGGGGAGAGCTATCAGTTCTACCACAGCGGCATGAATACCGATGCCGATGAGCGTCTGAACATGGAAAGTGCCCTGCGGCGGGCGCTGGAACGTGATGAGTTCCGCTTGCACTATCAACCCCAGGTGGATGTGTCGACGGGAGAGATCATTGGCGTCGAGGCCTTGCTGCGTTGGGATCGATGCGATGAGGGCATGGTGATGCCCGGCCGGTTTATCCCCCTTCTGGAGGATACCGGATTGATTATCCCTGTGGGTGAATGGGTTTTAAGGCGTGCTTGTCGGGATCTGCAGACGTGGCTGTCAGAGGGCGGCAGACCGGTGCCGGTTGCGGTCAACCTGTCGCCGCGCCAGTTCCGCAACCGGGATCTGGTGCAGATGATCGATAAGGTGCTGGAGGAAAGCGGTACGGATCCGCGCCTGTTGGAACTGGAAATCACCGAGAGCAGCGTCATGGATGACCCGGAGTTTGCGATGCAGACCTTGCAGGCCTGCCATGAACGGGGTATCCGCATTGCCATCGATGACTTTGGTACTGGCTACTCGTCGCTCAGCTATCTGAAGCGTTTCCCACTGGATGTATTGAAGATTGACCGTTCCTTCGTCGCCGATGTACCGGAGGATGATGACGATGCGGCCATTATTGACACCATTATCGCCATGGCGCACCGCTTGAACTTGCGGGTGATTGCCGAAGGTGTGGAGACTGCGGCGCAGAAGGATTTTCTGCGTGAACACGGCTGTGACTGGGTGCAGGGCTATTACTTTGGCCGGCCCATGCCGCTGGCGGATCTGTTGCAGTGTCTGCAAGCGCGGGCTAACCACCCTGCTCGGGAGGGCCTGTGAAACTGTAGTAAAATACTACGGTGTTGCTCCATGGTGATGAGAAACCGGTTATGATGTCTACATATATACTCTATTTCTATATTTCTCTGTGAAGTGAGGCCGGACAGGTGGCCTGGCGCATTATGCAGCCTTTAACCGCGAGGAAATCAGCCAGTTACGGTTGCGTATGGTTTAACGTCAAACCCGGCGTGGGCGCGAGCGTGTTTTTTACCCTTCCGGCCTGAATTAATGCCGAAATGGTCGATTCCGCCATTGAATCAGGCGGGCTCTGTGGTAGATTCAGGGGTGTATGGGAAAACTGGCATATCCCAACTGCTATACTAGGGTTAAAGGAGGGGTTGTGAAGGATTACGCGATGTCAGACAAGGTGATTCTGCTGGTAGAAGATAATCCAGACGATGAGGCGCTGACCCTGCGTGCCCTGAAAAAGAATAATATCTTGAATGAAGTTGTCGTCGCACGTGACGGCGAAGAAGCCCTGGATTACCTGTTCGGCACCGGCAAATATGAAGGACGCGATGTCAGCGTTCAGCCTCAGGTGATCCTGCTGGATCTTCAGTTACCCAAGATTAACGGTATTGAGGTGCTGAAGCGTCTGCGTGCCGACAAGCGTACGGCACTTCAGCCGGTCGTGATACTGACTACCTCCAGCGAGGAAAAGGACATTACCAGCAGCTACGAGAGTGGGGCCAACAGTTATATTCGTAAACCGGTGGACTTCAATCAGTTCATTGAAGCGGTAAAACAGTTGGGCTTGTACTGGCTCGTCTTGAACGAATCACCGGTAAAAATCAGGAGTTAGCCAAATGGGAAATCCGTTACGGGTTCTTGTTGTAGAGGACTCGGAGGATGACGCCTTGCTGCTTGACAGGGAACTGCGTCGTTCCGGCTATGACCCCCTTTCCCTTCGCGTACAGACTGCCGAGCGCCTGCAAACAGCCCTGCAGGACCACACCTGGGATGTGGTCGTAACTGATCATAACCTGCCCGGTTTCAGTTCTGAGGCCGCCTTGGCCATCGTCAAGAACTCTGGCCTGGATCTTCCTGTGATCATCGTTTCCGGCAGTATTGGTGAAGACATTGCCGTGGCCGCCATGAAAATGGGCGCCCACGACTACATCATGAAGGACAATCTGACGCGCCTGGTGCCCGCCATCGAGCGTGAGCTGCGTGAAGCCGAACTGCGGCGCTCCCACCGTCTGGCCGAAGCGACCATTCATCACCTTGCCTTCCATGACCACCTGACCGGGCTGGTGAACCGGCACGAATTCGATCGCCGGCTCAAGGAATCCCTACGCAGCGCCAAGGAGGGGGAGCTGGAGCATGTTCTGCTGTACCTCGATCTTGACCAGTTCAAGGTGATCAATGATACCTGCGGCCATCAGGCCGGCGACCAGCTGCTCAGTCAGCTGGCGGTGGTGTTGCGTGATAAGGTGCGTTCCAACGATACTCTGGCCCGTCTGGGGGGTGATGAATTTGGTCTGCTGCTGGAAAGTTGTCCGCTGGAGCAGGCCCACCAGATTGCCGAGGGAATCCGTGAGGTGGTCGCCAATTTTCGCTTTGTCTGGCAGGACAAAACCTTCAGTGTTGGCGTCAGTATCGGCATGACGCCCATCACCTCGGATGCCCGGGGCGTAAATGAGGTGCTTAGTGCAGCGGATATGGCCTGTTATACCGCCAAGGATCTGGGGCGTAACCGCGTCCATGTTTATCTTGATGACGATTCCGAGTTGTTGCGGCGGCATAACGAAATGCGCTGGGTATCACGCATCAAGCAGGCTCTGGAAGACGAACGTTTCGTACTTTACCTCCAGCACATGCAGGCACTGGATACGGATACCTGCTTGCATCCGCACAGTGAGTTCCTGCTGCGCATGGTGGATGATGACGGCAAGATTATTTTGCCCGGCGCCTTCATCCCTGCGGCGGAGCGCTATGGCATCATGACCCTGCTGGATCGCTGGGTGGTGAAATCGGTGATTGAATATCTTGCAGGCCTTTATCGGCAAACACCGGATACAGATAAACTAGGCACCTTTTTTGTCAACCTCTCTGGCGCATCTCTCAATGACGCAGCCTTTTTTTCGTACATCGGCGAGCAACTGAAAGTTAATGAACTGCCGCCAGAGTTGTTGTGTTTCGAAGTCACAGAGACTGCGGCCATCTCAAATTTGCACCTGGCTGTGGATTTTATCCATGGTATACGCAGTCTAGGTTGCCAATTCGCGTTAGACGACTTTGGTTCTGGCCTGAGTTCGTTCTCATACCTGAAGGCGATGCCTGTGGATTATCTGAAAATTGATGGTGGTTTTGTGCGTGATATCACCAGTGATCCAATGAATTATGCCATCGTGCAGGCCGTCAATGAAATCGGCCACGTTGCGGGCCTGCGTACCATCGCGGAATTTGTTGAAAATGACGCGGTGCTCAGTACATTGCAGGACATCGGTGTGGATCTGGCACAGGGTTATGGCATTGCCAGGCCAATGGCCGTAGTACCTATTCCGCCGGTGTAGCGGCTGGCATCAGACGAAGGTGCTGAGTGTTGCCTGTAGAGGCATTTGGCTTGGGTGAAAATGCCGGTGAAGCATGTTTCCCCTCATCCATTAGAATGTTTCTGATGATTTTATCCGTGCCGCCATAGGTTTCATCGCTGCTCGTCTGCCGGCGGTACAGTACACCTGCTGATTTGACCTCCAATGATAGCAGCGACTTGGCGCTGTCGCTGAGAAAGGAAAAATAACGCTCGCCGTGTTTCTCACTGCGTGCGTCGAGCATGATGATGCTTACCGTGAGGCGGCTTCCCTGTTCCGCCAACTGGGCCAGATGATGATAGGCCAGCCGTATCCCCGGCAGTGACGTCGGGACTGCCATGAGCAGTTTGTTGTGCGGAATCGCCAGGGTCGATCCGGGTGATGTCAGCGGTAGCAGGCAGATATCCGGGGCGCCATCTTTTTCTCCCGCCATTGACTTTGATATTGAGAGTGGGTCGGGTTGATTTTCTATATTCAGCACCACGCAATTCCGATGATGTTGCTGTAATGCGGTTTTCAACAGATAGACAACAAAATCATCTTCACGACAGACAAGGAGCAGGGGGATGAGGCAGGTTTTCTGCCACGGGGCAGACTGCTCTCCCTTATCACTCAAGAAATGGTGGCTGATATCCGCCAGCCGCTGGCGGGAGGTCAGGGAGGAAAATACATCGTCAGGTGCAGCGTGTGGCATGGCAGGTTGGTATGTTTTCTTGTGTTCAGGATGGTGTGATCAGTGATTGCCGATGGACTGGTTGAGTGTGCCGTTGCCTGTGACATGTAGAAGGGAGTTGTGAATTCCCAGCGCGCTGAGTGCCTGGCGTGGATTGGTGGGATCATTGCGCCACTTGCCATCCACGATCAAGCGATACTGGTAATCTCCCGGTTCCACATAAAACACCTTGTGAATGATGTCATTCTCCGTGACGGTCTGGACGTCTTTGTCCGCTATCCACTCGTTGAATTCCCCCGCAATTCTGATGTCGCGTTGCTGATGATTTTGGAAGCTGAGCACGACCTTTTGTGCGTTACTGTTTTCTGTTGCCAGATGTTCTTTATGCAACGAGACTATATTGGCGGGCTTGTTGTCAGTGGACTCGACATGTGAGAGAAGCCAGGAGATATTGGCTTGTGTGGTGTCCGGGGCCGTGTGGCTGCGCATGATGAGTTCATCGGCAAGATCGTGGAAATCACTTGCGGCGGGGGAGTTAGGTGCAAAATCCACGATAGACTGCCCGGCGCAGACAGACTCTTTCAGTCGCACGGTATGGTGAATCATCACAGGGAGCACCTTGTTCTGGTATCGCTCCCAAATGCCTAACAGCAGCTTGCGACCCAGGCGAGTGCGCCTGTCGACCAGTGTGGGCAGTATATTCAGCTCAATGTTGAGGTCATATTTTGTTGCTACCAGATCGACGGTTTCACTGAGTCGCTCGATACCATCAATGGCGAACAGACTCATGTCGACCGGCACGATGACCCGCTGCGCAGCGCGAATCGCATTAATGGAGAGCAGGCCGAGTGCAGGGGGGCAATCGATAACCACATAGTCATAAATAGAGTCTACTGAGTGCAGATACGTGCTTAACTGCCGTTCGCGCTCCGGCATGTTTGCCAGCAGATATTCAACGGCAGCCAGGGAAATCGTTGCGGGAATGATATCCAGTCCTTGAGAAATGCGCGGGATGATGGTTTCTGCAAGGGGAAAATCCAGTGCAAATATTTCATACAGTCCCGGCTCGTCCTGCCGTCGTCCGCCCAGGCCGAGGGAGGCATGGCCTTGTGGATCGGCATCCACCAGCAGTGTGCGGTGACCCTTATGCCCCAGGCTGGCGGCGAGGTTGATGGCGGTGGTGGTCTTTCCACAGCCGCCTTTCTGATTGACGATGGCAATGATGTGCATGCTGTCCCCGGGCCTGTTATTCCGCCCATGCCTGGGCCTGGTTCGCGATGCAGTCCATGTCTCGCCGGATTAACCAGAGATTTCTTAAATCCAGGTTAAATCTAGGGTGCTTCTATTAACTGTGAACTGTGCAACTACTGTGCGATGACTTTTGTGATTACCGCCTGTGTGAATTCAGTGTTGCGGATTTCCTGATCGGGAAATAATTCGACTTGCACCGCTTTTCCCGGGTAATGCAGGCGGCTGATTTCCAGTTCCAGTTCAGCAACCGGCAATATCCATTCCTGGCCCGTCAATGCCTCAAAGGCTGAATCACCGTGGAGCACCAGAATAATGTCACCGGTGGTGACCAGAGAAAGTTCTCGCAGTGGTGCCTTGCAGGTGGGCAGAAAGTTGAGAAGCGCGGCGATACTTTTACGAATTTTTTGTACTGAGACTCCCGCCTCGATCAGCTTTTTGGCCGTTTTCAGCGCCAGCAGGTCGAGAAAGGTGTATCGCCAGTGGCCACCGCGGGTGCGTTGGCCGGGTATGACGAGCCCGGTGTTGCGCCAATAGGTCAATTGGCGCCTGGAGAGCCCGCTTACGAACATGGCTTGCTGGCTGGTAAACCCGGATTTCAACGGTTTCTTCCCCTTACTCTGAAGCGGGTTTCTCCTCATTGTGCTCGGTCATCAGTGAATGTCAAGGCAAACCGTACAAAAAACATCAATAATGTTCGGTTTCTCGATTAATAATTTGTTCTTCTTCATAAATTATGATTTGACCTGTGTGGCCTCTTCGGTATGATCAAGCTGTATAGAGGGAGGGGGGGGGTAATTAGCCCTGGCTAGATCAGGGCTAATTACTTTTTTTTGCCACTTTCTCGAAGTCTCGCCACTTCTGGCTCCATATTTCTGTAATATCCAAATGTTTCCCGAGTCTGCCCTTCGTTAGGAAGTGGGTATTTCTATGCCGCTGACTTATTCCTGTGCCTGCCGGCACAGGTAAGCGGAGACACTCATTATTCCTAATTTGAATTGTCTGCCCTTCAATAATTCTGAATTCTGTGGAATTGGCCTATCATGTAGCGATGGGTGGCCCGGGTTGGCCAGGCACCCTTTTTGTCTCCGCCCCGTTTATTGTCCGCCCCGTTTATTGGGAGTTACTGTGTCACAACAAGTTGTTGCAGTTGATGAGTTGGAAATCCCCCAAGCCTCTGCCCAGGCTGCCAGGGTTCTGGAAATGCTTGCCGAGGCAGACCCGGATTTCAATGCCCTCGAACAGGCCTTGATGAACGACCCGGTACAGGCCGGCGAGTTGTTGCGCTATGCCAATTCCCCCTTGTTCCGGCGGGCCGGCGAGGTGACCAATGTGCCGACAGCCGTGCGCTTGCTGGGGTTGAAGAATGTCCGTAGCGCCATTGTCATGTCGACCCTGAACAGTGCGCTCCCGGTGGATAGTCCGGTGGCGAAGGATATCCTCAGTCACCTGGTTTCCATCGCCACGCTGAGCAAACTGATCGCACAGGTCTGCTACCGCGCCAAGACGGATGATATGGCCTTGCTGGGGCTGCTTCATGACGTGGGTATGATCGTGCTGGCGACAAATTTTGAAGACTCCTATCAGTCCATACGTGCCCGTTCGGTAGCGGAATCTCTGCCTCTGGATGTGCTGGAGATGGAGGCCTACGGACTCAGCCATGACGACCTGGCCGAGCGCGTATGCAGGGCCTTGCGTTTGCCGGTCTCGTATCAGGAGGTGTTGAGCAGCCTGCATTATCATCCGCCAGGGCTGACGGGTACCGAGTCGAAAGAGTGGGGCATCTTGATCCTGGCGCATCACCTGTTACCGGAGACGGGTCTGCCGGGTGGGGAT
>JAJRWJ010000239.1 GCA_024276805.1 Gammaproteobacteria bacterium | reverse complement strand
GCGTAGAGAGTTTTCATGATTCAGCCACCAAACAGTTGATGATCGATCAGGTCGCACAGACAATGGGTGATGAGCAGATGCACTTCCTGAATTCTTGCGGTCGAATTGGACGGTACCCGCAGCTCGATGTCCTCTTCCCCGAGGATCGCCGAGAGCGTGCCGCCGTCCTTGCCGGTCAGGGCAATAACGGAAATATCCTTGTCATGGGCGGTGCTGACCGCTTTGACGACATTGGCGGAATTGCCGCTGGTGGTGTAAGCCAGCAGGATGTCACCGCTTTGTCCCAGAGCGCGAAGCTGTTTCGAGAAAATTTCATCATAGTGGTAGTCATTGGCCACCGAGGTGATCGTGAAGGTGTCGGTGGTCAAGGCGATGGCGGGCAGGGCCGGTCTCTCCCTTTCAAAGCGGTTCAGCATCTCCGAGGCAAAATGTTGCGCATCCCCGGCCGAGCCGCCATTGCCACAGGCGAGGATTTTTTTGTCATTGAGCAGGGCCTGGACGATTTTCTGCGAGGCAAAATCGATCAATTCACAGAGGGCTGTCATGGCATTCTGCTTGGTCTCGATGCTGTCGGAAAAATGGGTTATGATTCGGTCTTGTAGGCTCATACAGTGTGGTTTTCCAAAAGGTAGTGCAAGAGGGGAGAAACCGTTTCGCATTGCATGCGGGGCGCTCGAATGTCAAGTCATGCGCAAATGTTTCGGGGGGACACTCAACAGCCGACCTGAAACGCGTCAGGCACCCAGTCCAGGGTATTGTTGCCGGAAATGCCGATTACGTCAAAGCGCACCGGGCGATCGATGCGCCTGGCCACCAGATAATGATTGGCGGCAGCGATGATGCGGGCCTGTTTGCGCGGCGTGATACTTTCCAGGGCGCTGCCATAGGTAGCGTTTTTCCGGTATCTCACTTCGACCATGACCAGGGTGTCGCCGTCCTCCATGATCAAATCAATTTCTCCTGCTTTGCAGCGGTAGTTGCGGGCAACTATGGCGAAACCCTTGCCGGCGAGAAATTTTTCCGCCTGATCTTCCGCCTGTTCGCCGCGCCGCAAATGCAGGGATTTAATTTTATTGAGCATCCTGCAGATCCTGGAAGCTGTCTGGTTCGTAGTATTCGTCGACTTCCGGCAGGGTTGCGTCAACGGGGCCGGAAGACAAACCCTCGACAAATCCGGTCATGACCGGAATACCGCCGGAAAATTTGCCACAGACGAGATTGCGTTTGATGCGGTTTTCCCGGGTCAGAAGCAAATTGCCGGTAGCGCCTGCATATTGAATACTGTCCAGTTTGTCCAGGTGCGGAACGATGTTGAAGGCGTCGATGCCCAGGGCGATCAGTCTGTAGTAGATATTGGGGAATTGCCGCCAGATCTTTTGCAGGGCATTCAGACTCAATGCGCCTTGATAGGCAGTATCGAACAGCCATGGAATATCGCAGAAACTGATGCCATCCAGGTCGATGTCCAGGGAGGGGTTGGGCCGGCCGGTATAGACATGTGCCGTTGCGTAGACCGGAACGTCCAGCGCCCGGTAAAAACGCAGCTGCGGGTTGATCAGGCGCGCCTTGTACGGTGAGGCATTGAGGAAGATGATGTCGATATCATGCCGCCGGCGCGGGACAAATTTTATGCTTGGTATCAGTTGCCGGATTTTCCGGTAGCGTCGTTCACTTTCATCCAGATTCAATAATTGCTTGATCGGCAGTGTGAAGTCGCTTTTTTGCGGATCGTAGCCCTGCTGCTCCAATATCACGCCATCGTGCTGTTGCCAGAACTCCTCGAAATAGGTTCCGATACGCCGGCCGAGATCTGTCTCCGGCGCCAGCAGCAATGCCCGGTGATGGCCATCGAGAGCGGCTTTAGTCGCAACCTGTTCGACATCATCGATGGGACTGAGGCCGAATTGATAGAAATTATCCCGGGCCAGACCGTCTATGTGGTTCAGGGCCAATACCGGTACCGTCAACGTGGTCGTCTCCAGCAATGCCTGAATGTTGTTTTTGTTCAGCGGGCCGATAATCAGTTCGGCGCCGTCTGCCACTGCCTGTTGATAAAGCAGACCGGCTGGCTGTGATTCGCTGTCATAAAAACGGATGCCGGGTTTGAAAGAGCCGTCCTGCTGGTGATAATAGGCCGCCATGAAGCCTTCCCGTATGGCCTTGGCGGCTCGGGCATAGGGGCCGGATTCGGGCAGCAGTATGGCAATGGCGCCTGGTTGCTGGAAGGCATGATGGGCTTTGCTCAGGTAATTGTCCAGGAATTGTCCATTGGCGGGATGACTGGGAAAAGACTGCCGCCACTGGTCGAGCTCGGCATTGAATTCGCTGTTGGAGAGGTTTCTTTGCTTGAGCAGGATCGCCAGAGACAGCCATCCGGCTAACGGATCGGATGGGGGTGACTGGATGCCTTGCAGGGTTTGCAGTGGAAGCAGGCTCAAGGTCTCGAGGATCGCGGCATGGTTGTCCTGCTGCCGTGAGGCATCGAGCAACTGGTCCAGGACAATTCTT
>JAJRWJ010000238.1 GCA_024276805.1 Gammaproteobacteria bacterium | reverse complement strand
CGAACGCCTGTGGTGCATGACGCTGCGCTGATGCACCCTACGGTGTTGTAGATGCAGTAGGGCGGATAAGTGCAGCGCCATCCGCCACTCGAGACATCTGACAGGCGGAATATTCAAGATCAGGATTGCAGCCCCGGCAGCAGGTCGTTCTTGATATCTTCGATGTCTTCCAGACCCACCGAGATTCTCACCAGACCATCACCGATTCCTGCCGCCTCCCTGGCCTCGGGTGTCAGGCGACCATGGGTGGTGGTCGCGGGATGCGTGATGGTCGATTTGACATCTCCCAGATTCGCGGTGATGGACAGCATGCGGGTGGCGTCGATCAGTTTCCAGGCCTGTTCCTTTCCGCCTGCCAGATCGAAACTCACAACCCCGCCAAAGGCACTCTGCTGACGCATCGCCAGTTGATGCTGGGCATGGGATTGCAGGCCTGGATAGTGCACCTCGCTGACCGCGGGCTGCTGTTCCAGCCATAGCGCCAACTGCATTGCGCTGCTGCAATGCGCCTGCATCCTGATGCTCAGCGTCTCCAGACCGGACAGAAACACCCAGGCATTGAACGGACTCATGGCCGCGCCGCCGGTGCGCAAGAAGGGATAAATCGCCTGTTCGATGAGTTCCTCGCTGGCAATCACCGCACCACCGACACAGCGGCCATGACCATCCAGATATTTGGTCGCCGAATGAATCACGATGTCCGCGCCCAGATTCAACGGTTTTTGCAGCGCCGGGGTACAGAAAACATTATCCACGATCAACAGACAATCCCGTTCATGGGCGACATCGGCCAGCGCCTGAATATCGGCAATTTCGATCAGCGGATTGGACGGGGTTTCCAGAAACAGGAAACGCGTGTTGGGCCGGATGGCTTGCCGCCATTGCCGCACATCGACCAGATCGACGAAGCTCACCTCCACGCCAAACTTGGCAAAGTAATTCTGAAACAGCAGCACCGTGTTGCCGAAGACACTGCGAGATGACACGACATGATCACCGGCTTTCAGCAGCCCCATGCCCACAGCCATGATGGCCGCCATGCCCGAGGCAAAGGCCAGGCAGCGCTCGCCCTGCTCCAGCAGCGCCAGTCGTTCCTGAAAGGCGTTGACGGTGGGGTTGGTGAAACGCGAATAGATATTGCCCGGCTGTTTGCCGGTAAAACGCTCCGCCGCCTCCCGGGCGCTGCCGAACACATAGCTGGAGGTGGCGAAAATCGGAATGCTGTGCTCGTCTTCCGCAGTCCTGTTGTGCCCGGCCCTTATCGCCTGGGTCTGTAGTGAATAATCCTTCCAGTTCGGTCTGTTCATGGCTTTTCTGTCTTGTCTGGCGCAAAATTTGCTCAGTGCCCGGGAACAAAAAAGCCAGCTTGTCTGCTGGCTTTTTTGTTCCCGAATTTCCCTGCTTGATTTTGAATTTGGTGCGATGGCCGGACTTCAATTGATGGATCAACACCCTGATCAAATTGAAATAGTTAAAAAAATCGACTTTCAAGATACCAACAGAGTGACGCTTTTGCCTGCGCTTGGCCTGCCTGACACTGGATGGCATTATAAACTGCCAGACTTCAAAAATAAACCACTCGTTACCCTGCTTACCGATGTGGTCTGATGTTTTCGAGCCACCCGGGGTATCGCTGCGCAGCCCGGCTGCCAGGTCGGGATGAAAAAAAGGGGAAAAGGCAGCTGTCAAGCCACGGATTGCCAGCATCAATTCATTGCTGCCAGTAGCGTCGGTGCTGTTCCCGATAGCTTTGCACCGACACCTTGCCATCCATGACGACTGTCAGCGCACCGGCTTCGGCGGATGTCAACCAGCGCGCATGGATATCGCTATAACGCTGCAGGACCTGGGCGGCGGGAAAGCCAAACCGGTTGCGATAGCCTGCCGGAATCAGGATAATCTCCGGCCTGACTGCTTGCAGGAAGGATGCGCTCGACGAGGTGTTGCTGCCATGGTGGGCGGCCACAAGCAGGGCAGCCTGCAGCCGCTCACCGTAGCGCTGCACCAGCCAGGCTTCGGCCGGTGCTTCGATATCGCCGGTAAGCAGGATTTTTCCAGATCGGGAGACAATCCGCAGCACACAGGAATTGTCATTTTCTCCAGTAAAGACCTGCTCTCCGGGTGACAGCATGGTAGATACCACTGCGTCCCATTGCCAGCTTTGCCCTGCCCTGCAGTGTTGTACCATGCCGTCTCCCAGCAATTGGGGGACACTACTGTAGATGCTTTCGACAGGCATGGCCTGTCTGAGCGAAGCGACGCCACCGATGTGGTCGTTGTCGCCATGACTGACGATCAGCGCATCGACCCGCCTTATTTTCCGGGCCCGCAAAAAAGGCAGTACGACACTTGCCCCCATATCGAATCTTTCCGAATATTTTGCTCCGGCATCGAATACCAGCACATGACTGGCGGTACGAACGACTACCGAAAGCCCCTGCCCGACATCCAGCAGCGTCATTGCCACTGCTCCGACGGCAGGTCGTTGCGAATCGGCAAACAACAGCGGCATGAACAAAACCACACCGAGCCAGCGTCCGGGAACACCGCGCGGCGCGAGCAGCAACAGACTGCCTGTCAAAGCCATCAGTACCGACCAGATGGCTGGCTGTCCCGGTTGCAGTGTGGCAAAGGCCAGATCCGCCAACCGGGACAATGCCGTCATGAGCCCGTGCAGGCTGTAATCGACCAGCTGCAACAGCCATTGCCCCAGCGGCGGAACCAAGAAAACCATGAGTACCGCCAGCAGCAGCACGGGAATGATGAACAGGCTGATCAACGGTATGGCGACGAGATTAGCCAGCGGCGCAATCACTGAGACCTGCTGAAAAAACAGCAGCAATACCGGCGCCAGGCCAATGCAGGTGACCCAGTTCACTTGCCAAAGCCCCGCCCAGTAACCGGATCCGCCCAGGCGCCCCGCCAGCGCATACAGAATCACTGCGACCGCCAGAAAAGAAAGCCAGAACCCGGGTGAAAGCACCGCCAGAGGATCCAGCAGCAGTATAACCAGCAAGGCGCAACTGAGCACATGCAGGGGGTGCGCGTTGCGCTGCCAGTAGATGCTGGCCATGACTATTGCCAGCATGATCAGCGCCCGCTGCGTGGGCACCGCGAAGCCTGCCAGTGCGGCATAGAACAGACCCGCAACGACTGCTGCGATGGCCGCCGCTTTCGGTGGCGCTATGCGTAGTATAGCCGTCCAGGCAGTCAACTTCAGAAGCAGAAAATAGATCAGTCCGGAAACCAGACCGATATGCAGGCCGGAGATGGCGATCAGATGCACTGTGCCGGTGCGCCGGAAAATATCCCACTGTTCCGGCTCGATGTCCTGCCGCACACCGATCACCAGTGCCTCGATCACGCCCAGATAGTCACTGTCTGGCAGCATTGCGGAAATCCGCTCGGCAATGTCCTGCCGCCAGCGGGAGATATTCAAAGCGGCAGGCGTTGCAAGCAGTTCCGGCGCAGGCTGTTTTCTGACATAGCCAGTGGCGCCGATGCCTTTGACGAACAGCCAGCGTTCATAATCGAAGCCGCCGGGATTGCTATTGCCATGAGGTCGTTTCAGGCGCACCGTGAAGCGCCAGTGCTGGCCGGGTTCTATCACTGCATCGGGATAATACCAGCTCAAACGGATTTTTTCGGGAAGTCCGTGGTCGACAGGGTGTGACCAGTGAGCAACGGCAAAATCGAAGCGCACACGCTGTGCAACGCTCTGCGGCAACCCGACAATCACCCCTTCTATACGTATGTCCCTGCCCTGCAGCTGCACTGGCAGTTGCCTGCCCAGTCCGACCGTGGCAAACACCAATGCCCAGAACAGGCCGGCCAGGAACGCCAGCAGCCGCCAGCGTCTGTAGTACAGCGCTGCGGCGGCGATTGCCAAGCCCGGCCAAAACCAGCCACTGTCCGGCAATACCGGCAATTGCTGAAAAAGCACTATGCCCAGGGTGAAAAGAAAAATGTTTGTCGGCATCTGTGGCGACCGGACAGCAACATTGAGCTATAAAAAACTTCTCACCTGCTGCAACTGAATGGGGAAATATTTTGCCTGCTACGCATTGCCTGCCCTGCGACTCGCGATATAACCAGGAGTAGACGAAAAATCACCAGGGACTGGACAGAAACAACTTCGACGATCTCATGGTGAAACCTTGCCATCACCCGGCTTTTACGGCGCCAGTACAACTTCCAAAAGGACGGCCGCCTGGTTTAGATTGTATGCCCGTACCAATCCAGCCTCAGCTGAGCAATCTGCCATCTTCCATATGCAGTATAGTATCCATTCTGGATGCCAGCCTTTCATCGTGGGTGACGACCAGGAAACTGACTCCGAGTTCCTGATTCAGTTCCAGCATCAATTCATAGACCTGTTCGGCAGTGTGACTGTCCAGATTGCCGGTCGGCTCATCGGCGAGCACACACCTGGGTCGGTTGATCAATGCCCTGGCGACTGCTGCGCGCTGTCGTTCGCCGCCGGAAATTTCTCCCGGTTTGTGCGCAATCCTGTGCCCCAGTCCGACCCGCTGCAACAGTTCGGTCGCCTTGTCCTGAGCCGTTTTCACCGCTATCCCGGCAATCAGCAGCGGCATCGCGACATTTTCCAGCACGGTAAATTCGCCCAGCAAATGATGAAACTGAAAAATGAACCCCAGGGAGCGGTTCCTCAGTCGTCCCAGCTTGCTTTCCCTGACCGAGTTCAGATTGACGCCATCGAGAAGCACTTCGCCCCGGGTCGGCTTCTCCAGCCCTGCCAGCAGATGCAGCAGTGTGGTCTTGCCGGAACCGGAAGCGCCCATGATGGCCATGCGCTGGCCGGTATGCACCTGCAGATTGACATCCCTCAGCACCTCCACGTCCAGCTCCCCCTGCTGGAAGCGTTTGCCGAGATTGCTGCATTGGAGAATGATCTGCTCATTCATATCGGAGCACCTCCGCCGGATTGACCTTGGCCGCCTGCCAGGCGGGATAGAGGGTCGCGAGCAGCGACAGGACAAAGGCCATCGCGGCAATCTGATAGACATCCCGCCATTCCAGCCTGGATGGCAGTTCGCTGATGTAGTAGACATCGGCCGATAGAAACTGCACTTCGAAAAACTGCTCGATGGCCGGCACGATGGTTTCCACATTCAACGCCAGCAGTACGCCGCCGATTGTACCCAGCACCGTCCCGGTCGCGCCAATCACCGCGCCCAGGACAATGAATATCCCCATCACCGAACCTGGCGACAGCCCCTGGGTGCGCAGTATGGCAATATCCCCGCGTTTGTCGGTCACCACCATCACCAGCGTGGAAACGATATTGAATGCCGCGACCGCAACGATCAGCAACAGAATGATGAACATCACCCGCTTTTCGGTCTTGATCGCGCGAAAAAAGTTGCTGTGTGCCTGGGTCCAGTCATTGACCCGGTAACGATGTCGCAGTTTCTTCGCCAGATTACGGCTGATCCTGGGCGCATTGAAGATATCGTCGAGCTTCAGGCGCAGTCCGGAGACCGCATCACCCAGACGAAACAGCTTTGCCGCATCGGCGAGGTGAACGATCGCCATGTTGCGATCGTATTCATACATCCCCACCTCGAAAATCCCGACCACGGTAAAACGCCGCAGCCGGGGTATGATCCCCGCCGGCGTGGAATTGACCTGTGGACTGATCACGGTAATTTTCTCGCCGCTGACGACACCCAGATAATCCGCCAGCTCTTTTCCAAGGATGATGCCGTATTTCCCGGGCTTCAGCAGCTTCAAATCACCACTGACCATTTTATCGGCAATTTCCGAAACCTGCGGTTCGTATTCCGGCAGCACCCCACGCAGCGCCGTACCGCTGACACGGCGATCGGCATTGATCATCACCTGGCCATTGATAAAGGGAGCCGAACCCTGCACATGGG
>JAJRWJ010000237.1 GCA_024276805.1 Gammaproteobacteria bacterium | reverse complement strand
GCATGTGAAGAGTATATTTCCCGTACCCGCCAAACACATGTATACTCATCGCAGCTCGATTCTTTGTCGCTGCATGCCTTCCGGCGGCTGAAAATGTAACGGCATAAAACATAAAACACAGCTGATTCTACTTTGTCACATTACATCATCCCTTTTTTCAAAGATCGTCATTCCGGCATGGACTGCAGGAATCCAGGCTCCAGGGATGGCTTGAAACATGCCGTCCATGGCACTGGATGCCCGCTTCCCGGCGGGCATGACGAGTTTGCGGAGAATATGACAAAGCAGAATTAATAACCAGCAATAAATTCCTGCATCTCACAACAAACGCAATATTATTGATGATCAAGATAGGCTTTATGGCTTCCCACGGCGGTTCCGGTATGCGTGCAGTGCTCGAGGCATTGGACCATGGCCTGGAGGCGGCGGCTACGGTATTGATCTGCAACAACCAGGATGCCGAAGCATTTACCATTGCCAAGCGCCATGACATCCCCTGCTACCATCTCAGTGGCAAGACCCACCCGGACCCTGTGCTGTTGGATCACGCCATTTGCGAGACCTTGCAAAAACATGCCGTCGAACTGGTCATGTTGTCCGGCTACATGAAACTTCTGGGGCCTGTCACCTTGAAGGCCTACCAAAACAGAATTCTGAATATACACCCCGCGTTGCTGCCAAAATTTGGCGGGCAGGGCATGTATGGCGACCGGGTGCACCGCGCCGTCATCGACAACCGGGAAACGCTATCCGGAGCGTCGGTACACATCGTCACGGCGGAATACGATCAGGGGCCTGTTCTGAACCAGCAGCAGGTGCCGCTGGAAAGTGGCGAGACAGTGGCAAGCCTCCGGCAAAAAATAAAACAACTGGAAGGCGACTTGTACGTGAAAACCTTGCGCAAAATCATTTCCGGAGAAATCACGCTGCCGACCTGAATGGCGGACGGCCGGTCTTGTCCAGCCCGGAAAGCCTGGCGCACCTTTGCATCAATAAAGGGCCGAACATGCTGAAACTGCCAAGCACCGACTTGATCGTCCTGCTGCACTTCCTGTTTATCCTGTTCGTCATATTTGGCGGCTTCCTGGTCTGGAAATGGAAAAAACTGCTCTGGCTGCATCTGCCCGCGGCGTTGTGGGGAGCGCTGATTGAATTCGGCGGCTGGATATGCCCTCTGACCAGACTGGAAAACATACTGCGCAGCAATGCACGGGGTGGATATTCAACCGGCTTCATAGAGCACTATCTGCTGCCAATCATCTATCCCGGCGGCCTGACCCGGGAAATTCAAATTGGCCTGGGCGTCATCGTGCTGCTGCTGAACATGTTTATCTATGGTGTGCTGTACATGAAACGCCGTGCATCCTGATCAGACAGTCCTCCGCCAGCATGGAGCGCAGCCCGCCGAATCCCATCATCGGCCTGCCAGCCAGAAATGCCCCGCCAGTCCCAGAAACACCACCAGGCCAAACCAGTTGCTGTTCAAAAAGGCCTTGAAACAATCGGCCTTGTCACGTTTGAAGATCAGTTTCTGCTGATACACGAACAGGCCGGCGGCAATGCCTATGGCTGTATAATAAATCCAGCCCAGCGACTGCATCAGCCCGACGACAAGCAGCAGACCAATAATTATCACCTGCAGCGTGGCAATGATTTACCGGTCCCTGGAGCCGAACAGAATGGCGGTCGATTTGACCCCTATTTTCACATCGTCATCCTTGTCGACCATCGCATACATGGTGTCGTAGACCATCGCCCAGAGCACCACGGCCAGATACATGACCCACGCTACAGCTGGAACTGCGCCAACCTGGGCCGCGAATGCCATGGGTACGGCCCAACCGAAAGCGATGCCCAGATAGGCCTGCGGCAGATGGGTATAGCGCTTCATGAAGGGATAACTGGCCGCCAGAAAAGCGCCGCCAAAGGACAACAGGATGGTCAGCCTGTTCAGCAGCAGCACAAGGGCAAAGGCCATGATGCACAGCACCGTGAACAGCAGCAGCGCCTCCTTCGGAGCCACCTTTCCAGTGGCCAGAGGCCGCAGCCTGGTGCGCTGGACATGGGGATCGAAGTCCCGATCGGCATAATCGTTGATCACACAGCCCGCCGCGCGCATCAGCACCACACCCAGACAGATCACCGTCAGCACCAGCAGATCCGGCTTGCCGTTGCCGGCTATCCAGAGCGCCCACAGGGCCGGCCAGAGCAGAATGAGAATACCGATGGGACGGTTGAAGCGGGCCAGCAACCAGTATTGCCGCAATCTGTCGAGTAGATAATGTTCAGACATCGGAGGCGCCCTTGATGGCCTGTATGATTCCGGTCGTCGAATGCCCGGCAACGAAAGGTAATATTTTCACTTCACCGCCATTGGCCAGTACACAGTCATGCCCGGCGATCGACTCGATATCCCGATAGTCACCGCCCTTGACCAGGATATCGGGCAGCAGTCGGCAGATCAGCTCACGCGGAGTATCGCTATCGAAACTCACCACCCAGTCGACACACTGCAGCGCCGCGAGCATCTCCATCCGCTGCTCCAGGCTGTTGACCGGTCTGTCGGCCCCTTTCAGACGGCGCACCGAAGCATCGCTGTTGACCAGCACCACCAGACGATCACCCAGGGCCCTGGCCTGCTGCAGATAACGAATATGCCCCGGATGCAGAATATCGAAACACCCATTGGTTGCGACAATTTTTTCGCCTTCCTGCCGCGCGTTGCGCATCGCCACGAGAAGATCATCCACGCCAAGCACACCATGTTGCGGCGCCCTCTGGCGGCTGAGCGCATAGGCAAACTCCTGCACCGTGATCGCCGCCGTACCCAGTTTGGCGACCACGATGCCTGCTCCGATATTGGCCAGCGTGGTGGCCTCGGACAGAGACGCTTTGGCGCCCAGCGCCGCAGCCAGAATCGAAATGACGGTATCACCGGCGCCGGTGACATCGAAAACTTCCTGGGCATGGGTCGGCAGGTGCAGCGGCTGATCTTCTTCCGAGAGCAGCGTCATGCCCTGTTCCCCCCGGGTGATCAGCAGAGCGCGCAGGTCCAGCAGCGCCATCAGGTGCCTGCCCTTGTCGACGATCTGCTGCTGATCCCGGCAATCACCGACCACCGACTCGAATTCACCCAGATTGGGCGTGATCACGGTGGCGTGCTGGTAGATACCGAAATCGGTTCCCTTGGGATCCACCAATACCGGCTTGTGCCGTGTTCTGGCCAGGTCAATAAATTTTTCCACGGCAGTCAATGTGCCTTTGCCATAATCAGACAGCACGACCACATCCACCCGGGACAGGGCTTCACCATAGCGCTGCAACAACGCGGCGGCATCGACTGCCTGAAAGCCATCTTCAAAGTCCAGGCGAATCAGCTGCTGGTGACGGCTCATGACCCGCAGCTTGGTGATCGTGGAATAACCAGACTGCGTCTCCAGTACGCACTCGACGCCGGCATCCGTCAGTATCCGCACAAGAGATTCAGCAGCCTCATCCTCTCCACAAAAACCCATCACGGTTACCTGCGCGCCCAGGGCTGCCATGTTCAAAGCCACGTTGCCTGCGCCACCGGCGCGCTCCTCGCTGTCCTGTACATGCACCACCGGCACCGGCGCTTCCGGCGAAATCCTGGAAGTGGCGCCATGCCAGTATCGATCCAGCATCAGATCACCGACAACCAGAATCCTGGCTGAACTAAAATCAGGTAATTGCATGTATTTTGTTCAAATTCAGTCGTTGAAAAAAGTGTTATTATAACGATTTGCTTAAGATTAATCTGCCAGTGTGCATTTTCCTGCACGGCGAGCGCATATATAATCATGAAAAACCAAAAGGATATGGTAATCCATCAGGAGAACTACCATAGGTGATGAGCGTAGACGCGGGTCGAGGCGGCTTTTCCCGGATTCCGCTGAGGCTGCATCCGGGCTACGGTTATCAGCGCTCATCGGCATGAACAAAACGG
>JAJRWJ010000236.1 GCA_024276805.1 Gammaproteobacteria bacterium | reverse complement strand
TGCATGCTTGAATATTTTTCTTGGCGCCAAGAAAAAACCAGGTGCTGCAACAGGGGTGGTTGCGGTTTCAGTCATTATCGGCAGCCATGATTCCGGCCTGATGAAATTTCACGCTGTATCCGGCATGACAAGCCACGCATGGAACAGCGTCAAAATCAATATCGATAGCGGCTAATATTTTTCGAGTTCGGCAAAGCTTTTTAGTATACTCTCCGCACATGGGTTTTTAGCCGCCAAACTTTGGTGTCGATAAACGCGCCTGGGGACTGTAATACCTGCGCAGTTGAGTATACTCACCGCACATGACATCAGTACCCCGACAGCTCCTTTTTTGCCGATGGCTAGGTTGAAAAACCTAGCTGTAGATTGCTACAGCGGCGTTTTTTCGCCTTGCCCTGGACAAAAAATGAAGCACCGAAATGCTGATGTCACATGCGAAAAGTATATATTATATTTTTCCTGAGTGAAACAGTCGGTTTTTCCTGCATATTTCGGCCTCTTACAGTAATTTTCTGATCTGGCGGGCCGAACATCCAGACCAGTGGTTTTTTCGAAACTACTGATCACGCTGCTCAGGGTGAGCCGGTATTATATCTGAAACAGCAGAGAATGAGATGAACAAATTTCGATTAACGATGCTGCTTGCCGTGTGTCTGCTTCCCGGATTCGTTGCGGCGGAAGCGCTATCCTTGCGCGTCACAGAAGTCGCCCCCGGTATTTATGTGCATTTTGGCAGGCATCAGCTGCCAGACAGAAAGAATAAAGGCGGCATCGCCAACATCGGTTTCATTGTCGGCCAGCGTTGCGTCGCGGTCATCGACAGTGGCGGCAATCCCGAAGAAGGCCGGGCGCTGCGCAGGGCGATCAGGACGGTCACTACGACTCCGGTCTGCTATGTGCTCAACAGCCATGTGCATCCCGATCATATTTTTGGCAACAGCGCTTTTTATGGGCCAGGAGTGCAATTCGTTGGCCATCACAAACTGTCACGGGCCATGGCGATGCGCGGCCCATACTATCTGGAGAAAGCCGGCCGACAGTGGGGTTTACAGCTCACAGAAGCTGATATCATACCCCCCGATCTTACTGTCAAAAAACACATGACGCTGGATCTGGGCGGCAGAAAACTGTTGCTGACAGCCCATGGTACGGCCCATACGGACAACGATTTGAGCGTTTACGATGCCAGCACTAAAACCATGTGGCTGGCCGATCTGCTGTTTATCGGCCATATTCCGGTGATCGACGGCAGTTTGAAAGGCTGGTTGCAAGAGCTGCGGAAGCTGCAGCAACGTCAATTTGCCGTGGTCATTCCCGGTCACGGTCCGGTGGTCAGAAACTGGCCTGCAGCGATGCGGCCCGAGCAGGCTTATCTGCAAATGCTGTTGCGGGAAATCAGGGCGGCAATAAAAAAAGGTGTGCATCTGCAGGATGCAGTGCAAGGTATCGGCCATTCAGCCCGCGGGCAATGGCAATTGTTTGATCAGTTCCATCGCAAAAATGTCACGACGGCATTTGCCGAACTGGAATGGGAAGATTAATGTATGAGGATATCGCCAATGAAGAGATACACGACAGTTATTTTGCGCATTTTGTTTCTGGGGCTTTTGCCTGTGCTGACAATGGCGGCGGCCAGCAACGACGAAACGATCTGGAACCAGGTTCTCAAGCAGCAGTTTTTCCCCGGCAAAAGCATTCAGCAGGGCAGCGACATCATCGAGATCGATGCTCCCTACCGGGCGGAGGATCCAGCGCTGGTGCCGATCAGGATCAAAAGCAAAATTGCCCAGACAGCGAAGCGCTATATCAAGAAAATCACCGTGCTGATCGATCAGAACCCGGTGCCGTTCGCCGCCGAATTCGAATTCAGTCCGCACAGCGGGCGCGCGGATCTGGCCATGCGGGTGCGGATCAACAGTTACAGTTACGTTCGCGCCATTGCCGAGATGAACGATGGCAGACTCTTTATGCACAAGAAATACGTCAAGGCCAGCGGCGGTTGTTCAGCACCGATCGGCGCCGATCTGGATGCCGCGATGGCGCGTCTGGGGAAAATGAAATTCCGCCTGGACGATGGCGTCAAAACCAATCAGCCGACTCTGGCGCAGCTGCTGATCAGTCATCCCAACATCACCGGCATGCAGATGGATCAGGTCAGCCGGCATATCCGCCCCAAGCATTATGTGGAAAAAATCCGCGTGTTTTTCGATGACAAGCCGATACTGACCGCGAAAACCGACATCGCCATCAGCGCCGATCCCAATTTCAGGTTCTACTTCGTGCCCAGCAAGGCAGGAGAGTTGAAAGCCGAAATCGTCGACAACCTTGGCCAGCGCTTCACCAAGACCTATCCGGTACAGCCTTGAATAATGCTGCGGAACCGGGGCCTTGGTCCCGGCAGGAGAGGCTAAGAATAAATGGGGTCAGAACAACATTAAATATAAGCATCTGTAAAAGGGATGATGGTAGACTTTGATTCTTAGTGAGCTTAAACTGGATTTAAGTTGGTTTTTGAGCGTATTAGTTCTAAATTCAAAAAAAATGCGCACTTAGAGACGCTTTATGTATAAATTTTGGACAAATTGGTGCTGAAAGTCAGCTAAATTTTGGGTGAAATTTAAAATCTAACCAAAGCATATTCGTACCTTGTTGTTTTTGTG
>JAJRWJ010000235.1 GCA_024276805.1 Gammaproteobacteria bacterium | reverse complement strand
GGTGGAAAAAACAATTCGCCCGTTCTGGCAACGACCATTCCCTGTTACTTGGCCTGCATAATATCGAGGGTGTCTCCTCTGAATCCAGCACGGCCGTCGGTAAGGTCCGCCTCGATCTTGCATCCGGATCGGTGCTGGTGCAGGTTCAGGGCCTCGACAACGATCAGCGGCATGATGTCTGGTTGATTGGCATAGGTCATGACAACGGACAAAATACTGCCGCAGATCCGACAGACCCTTCCGGGCGCATGATCCGTCTCGGCACGCTGCAAGCCACTGAAAACGGCAATGCAAAATTGGCGGTTCAGCTTCAGGACCAGGACCTGCATGGTTTGCGGCTCGAGCGGATCGTCGTGGCCAGATCCGGGCAGGACCCAAGGCGCTCGCTGTTGCTCTCCGGAACACCCAGCCTCTTTCAACGCCTCTACTTTCAGGAGCAGCGCGACCGAATCGCCTCGGCCGAATCAGCAAATCACCCTGCTGCAGAACCCGCATTTCTGGCATTTCTCATTGCTCCCGCCAATGCGCAGCTGGCCGGCGGAACACCGGATCTCGCCGCCTTGATTGCCGAAGGCGAAAATCTGTTCTTCAATGAAACCTTCGATGGCAATGGCCGCACCTGCGGCACTTGCCACAGGGCAGAAAACAATTTCACCATCGATCCAGATTTTATCGCCACGCTGCCTGCCGACGATCCCTTGTTCGTCGCAGAATTCAATGCCGATCTGACGGATCTGGAAGACCCTGTGCTGATGCGCCAGTATGGTCTGATCCGGGCCAATGTCGACGGTTTTGAAGACCCTGCCAATAAATTCGTCATGCGCAGCGTTCCACATATGCTGGGCATGTCCCTGTCGATACAATCGGCGGCAACCGAGCCACCATTGGAGATGACCGGCTGGTCGGGCGACGGCGCGCCGGGCAATGGCACTTTGCGGGAATTCACCATTGGCGCCGTCACACAGCATTTCACGAAAACACTCAACCGCATACCGGGAGAGGATTTCCGCCTGCCAACCGATGCGGAACTCGATGCCATCGAAGCCTTTACTCTGTCGCTGGGGCGCCAGGCAGAGATGAATTTCGAAACCATGCAATTGACGGACGTCAATGCCGAACGAGGCAGACTGCTGTTCATTACCGAGGATTCGCAAAATAAAACGGTGCAGGCCGGAAAATGCAACATCTGCCACCGCAATGGTGGCGCATTGACCGTCGCCGGAGTCAATCAGAATTTCGATACCGGTATTGAAAACATGCCACACCCCGCTGCCGCGGCCGGCCTGACCTTACCCCGGGATGACGGTTTTGGAACGCAATTGAATACCGGTACCGGGGGGTTCGGCGATGCGACCTTCAACACCGCTTCCATCATCGAAGCAGCGGATACGGCGCCATACTTTCATCACAATGGCGCGGCGACACTGGAAGAAGCCATCGCGTTCTACGGTTCCCCGGAATTTACCAATTCCATTGAAGGGCAACGGCTCATGCTCCAGGATTCAGGGGGCCAGGAAATGGCTGTCGAAGTCGATGCACTGGCCGCGTTTCTGCGGGTGATCAATGCCCTGGACAATATCCGCTCGGTCACGGATTTTCTGGATCGTGCAACCCTGAGAGCTACTGTGGCCGACTCGCAAAAGCTGCTTGCTCTGGCCCAGGCCGACCTGAATGACGCCATGACTGTGCTCAATCAGTCGGAACTGCATCTGAAGGATGGCATACCGCATCTGCAACAGGCTCAGTCATTCATCGATGCCGCCGCCAATGCGGCCACTGTAATCGAGCGTGACGATGCCATCGCGCTGGCCATCAGTGAGGCGCAAACAGCGAAATCGGCAATGGTCATGGACGCAGGTCCGGATACGACCAATCCCGTGGTTTCCATCGTCTCACCCACTGCCGGGAGCTCCGTCACCGGTCTGGTCACTATCGCCGCCGACGCCACCGACAATGTCGCCGTCGATACGGTCGTTTTCATGGTGGGATCTACAGAACTGGGGCAGGATTTTACTGCACCCTATGCACAAGCCTGGGATACGGCTTTATTTCCAGAAGGGGTGCAACAAATCTCCGTGACCGCTGTAGACTCGAGTGGCAACAGTCAGACTGCCCAGATCACCGTCAATGTCACCCATGCGCCGCCGCCCGACACCATCAGCCCGACGGTGGCAATCTCCGCGCCTGTGGACGGCGCAACCGTTTCCGGGACCATCAATATTGTCGCAGACGCCACGGATGACGTGGGTATTGCCAAAGTGATTTTCACGGCTGGAACAGCCGAGATCGGCCAGGATGCCAGCGCTCCGTTTGCACTGCCGTTTGATACGACCAGTATCGCCAATGGCGCCATGCAAATCACTGCAACGGCCGTGGACACCAGCGGCAACAGCAGCTCGGCAAATATTACCCTGACGGTGAGCAACGCCCCGCCGCAGTGTACCGTTTACTCCTGCCCGGTTCCCCCTCCCCCACCCACCGAGCCGCCACCGCCTCCGACGATACCCATCGGCAGTTCTCCGGATGGGGAATTCAGTGGCGAAGTGATCAGCAAAAACCCGGATACCTCGACATTGACAGTGTCTACCGGCAATGGTCCCTTGACACTGAGGATCACTTCTTCGACGGAATTCCTGGGCAGCATCGCCATGGATTTTCATTCGATTCTGATCGGCCATGTCGTACAGGGAGAGTTCTTCTCCTCTGTCGGAGAAGCTCTTTGGGTCGAAGCCGATCTTCCTCCGGGTCTGTGATCGTCGTCGCCCATCATCGACGGACAGCAACGCGTTAATACAGGGATGTATGATCGCGCTGCCCGCATGTCAACGATCATCAAGAAAACAGCCAACCAGGCTGTTTTCTTTCCCACGGATTACCCATAAGGGTTACGGCGATGGCATTTTGCCGGATGCGCTTCGCTTGTCCGGCCTGCCTGCCCCATAGGGTAAACAAATCACTCGACTGTGCCAGCCACCAGTTCGCTGAAGCGCAACTCACTCAGGCCATTGGCCTTTTTGACCATTTCTATCTGGGTGTCGATCTGATCACGAACGCCTTTGACATGGGAGATCACGCCGACCAGTTTGCCATGGGCATGTAGACTCTTCAACGTCGATACGACAATATACAAGGTCTCCTCGTCCAGGGTACCAAAACCCTCGTCGAGAAACAGGGAATCCACGGACCTGCCGTTGTTCGCCACTTCGGAAAGCCCCAGGGCCAGAGCCAGACTGACCACGAAACTCTCCCCGCCTGACAGGGTTTTCGGCAGTCTGCGGCTTTTCTTCTGGTAGTTGTCCTCGATTACCAGAGCAAGCCCCTGCTCGCTGTCCAGCTGATGCAATTTATAACGTCCGCTGATTTTTTCCAGGTATTGATTTGCCTGGGAAAGCAACCGATCGGCAATACTATGCTGCACCCGGCGCCGGAAGGACGCGCCACCCTCCTCGTCGATCTCCCGCAGCTGCGCGGCGTAGTCGGCATAGCGTTTTTGCTGATTTTCCACCTGCACGGTGAGTTCATTCAGCTGCTGCTGCAATTGCTGGTGCATCTGCAGGTTTTTTTCCGCGGCTATTATTTCCTGCTCGGCCATTTCCATTTTCACGGAAATTTCCCGCAGCTGAATTTCCAGCTCCTCCATGCTCTGCTCGGTCATCGCATAGTCTCGCTCCGCCTGCAGCTGAGCCTGTGCATTATCCAGCTGTATGGCAATGTCCGCCATTTCTTTTTCCAGTACCGTGAAGGTCTGTTCCAGTTCCGACTGGCGCAGCACCAGATTCAGGACGTCTCTCAGCTCATCGATTGTTTTATACCGGGTATTCGCCAGTTTCGCCTGCAAAGACTGCCGCCATTCATTCAACTCCTCCTCCAGTTTCAGCAGCAACTGTTCCTTTTCGGCAATCAGCTTCTGCTTTTCCACCAGGGACAGATGCAGTCCTGCAATTTCCTGGTCGTACAACTGTTGTCTGGTTTCCTGCAGGCGCTGTTCATGCCGGGCAATCTGGGCGCGGCATGCCGAGGACTTCTCGGACAGCTGCTGCAATTCCTCGTTAAGGGCCTTGCGCTGCAACAGATGCGTCTGGTAATCCTGGCGGCGTATGTTCAGTTTGTCGAACAATGCATCTTCCTTGCCCCTGGCGGGTAGTTTTTCCCCCAACGCCGCCAGTTGCTCGATAATCACCTCTGACAGCGCCTGTTCTTCCTGCCGTAAACGCGTTATTTCCTTTTCATGATCCTGCAATTCCCTGGGCCGGTTCCGCCATTCGGAATCCATCTGCCTGATGGCCTGCTGCAGCTGTTCCAATTCGGCCTGTCTCCTGCTGATCAGCAATTTCAGCTTTTCGATACTGCGCAGCTGGCTGCGATATTTTCTTTCCAGGCCGGTCAACACTTTCTGTTCCGCCACCTCCTCCTTAAGCATACTCTTCATCAGGCGGATGTTGTCGATATCCAGATCAGGACTGACCTTGTTCAGTCTGGTGCACAGGGACAGCCATTCGGAATGAATTTTTTGTATACGCTCCTCGTTCTTCACCCGCTCCAGATCCTGCTTTTGCCAGATCTGGATCTGCTTCTTCACCTTCTCGGCCCGAACCTGCATTTCCTTCAATTTTTTTTGCTGATCGGCCAGCGCCTGCCTGGAATCGACATCCTTGGGCGGCTGTCTGGCATAGGGATGCTCCAGGGAACCGCATAAAGGACAGGGAAGGCCTTCCTGCAACAGCTTTCTGTCCTCGGCATGCTTCCTCAGCAGCTTCTCATAGCCAACCGCCTGCTCCAGCGTATTCTTGATATTCTGCTCTCGATCGATTGCCAACAGCAGCTCCGCATATTCTTCGTTGACCTCCTCCCGTTCGGCATTGATGCCATTGAACATGCCCAGTAAACTGAACGGGGTTTTAGCCAGTTTGCGGTTCACCTGCGCCAGATTCAACAGCTCCTGATACTCGGCTATGCGCTCCTGCTGTTCCGCCCGCTGCTCGACGATTTCTTCCAGGCCGCCCCCTTCCCCCAGTGCCTCCAGCTCATGCTCGTGGCTCAGCAGCTTGCTTTTCAGGCGGCTGATTTTTGCATTCAAATCATCGATTGCGGCCTGGTTTTTTTTCATTGCCGCAGTGGTTGCCTTGTCCCTCTTGCCGAAAACTTTTTGCTGTTCATTCAGCGTTGCAAGCTTTGTTCTGAGATTCTTCAGCTTGCCAAGTTCCGGAAAATTATCCAGCAAAGCCTGATCAGCCTGATGCTCATCCAGCCAGTTCAATACCGTCTGCTCAGAGCGCTGTTTCTCCACGGTCTGCCTTTGCAGCATTTCCAGCAGCCCGGCTTCCGACTGCATGCTCTGCTCGACCTGGATCAATTGCTGCCGCAAGGCATCGATATTCTGCTTTGCTCCGGCTATGGACTGCCCGGGCGCAGGCGCCTGCCGGCTGTCCGCCCCCAGCTCCGTCAGCCGTCTCTGCAACAGCTCCAGTTCCCCACGAAAGGCTTCCAGGGCCTTTTTATGCTGCGCCAGATCCAGGGCTTTGTCATCGATCTTCTGGATATCGTCTTTGAATGCCAGTACATCCTGGGAGTTCGCTATGCTATCCAGATCCGACTGATTTTGCCGTGTCTGAATTTCCACCTGCTTCTGCTTTTCTTCCAGATCGGCAATCTGCCGTTCAATTTGCAGCAGCTTGTTCAGCCATTGTTGTTGTTGCTGGATACTCTCCTTCTCGCTGCGATAATCGGCAAGCTGTTCCTGAAAATCGGCCAGGTCCAGCTCGATGGCTTCCCGTTTCTGTTCATCCATGAGTGGAATCGCCGCCTGCTCGGCCTGCAACCGCCGCAGCTGCGCTTCAGCCTCGGCCGCATTGTTCATCAACTCATTCTTGAAATCGGCATAAATATTGCTGCTGATGATTTTTTCCAGGATGTCCAGGCGCTCGTTGTCCAGGGCATTGAGAAAGGCCGCGAAATCCCCCTGCGCCAGCATGATCGAGCGGGTAAAACGGCGGAAATCCATGCCGGTCAATTGCTCCATTCTGGCGCGCACTTTATGCACCTGGTCCGCCAACAACTCTTCGCCGTCATCGACCCGGACCAACCGCATTTGCGGGGCCAGCAGTTCACCATCGGGACGATTGTCTGCGCGCCGCACCTGCCAGCTGGCGCGATACATCTCTGTTCCGAGAGAAAACTCCACCTGGGCAAAACTTTCACTGGTCCGTTTGGTCATGACATGTGCCGCAGGCCGGTCGAACCGGAATGTCTCCCCATACAATCCCAGGGTAATCGCATCCAGGATGCTGGTTTTTCCCGAGCCGTTGGGACCGGTGATGGCAAACACGCCGGCACCGGCCAGCGGCTCCCGGTCGAAATCGATCCGGCTCTCACCTTCCAGGGAGTTGATGTTCTTGAAAAAAATATTGCGTATTTTCATACTTTCATGGACCAATCCAAAAACGGCTGCTATGTATGGACTATTATCCTGGAAACGACGGCCAACTGCTACAAAACCCTGTCGCTGACCGGACATACAAATTACCAGGCAATGCTGTTGAACGGACCGCGCACTGCCGCCACCAGCCGATTTTTGCGCCAGCCTCTCTATGGACTGTATCGCATCTCACCTATTTTATACAAATAATCAAAGGCTTGCCCCTACAATTATCCTTATCGGGCAGAGACTATCGAGATCAGCCATGCTTGATACCCTGTGCTCTCCATTCTGTCTGTGGTTTTATATCAAGTATGCAAAATTTGCTATGATGTAGCTGTGGAGGACTGATAAATGACTATGATCAAGAAATTTTTGCACTGGCTTTTGTCGCTGTTATATAAAGTTGAAATAGAAGGACTGGAAAACTATGCCAAAGCCGGTGACCGGGTATTGATCATTGCCAATCATGTCTCTTTCCTGGACCCTCTGCTGCTGGGCGTGTTCCTGCCGGACAATATCACCTTTGCCATCAACACCCAGGTTGCCCATCAACGCTGGATCAGGCCTTTTCTGCGTTTGTCCAAAGTGTTTGAAATGGACCCGACCAACCCGTTGTCCCTGAAGGGACTGGTGCACCATCTGCAAAACGATACCAAAGCGGTCATTTTTCCCGAAGGCCGGATAACAGTGACCGGCTCCCTGATGAAGATCTACGACGGAACCGGCATGGTGGCGGACAAGTCCAAGGCGATGATTCTTCCGGTGCGCATCAAAGGCGCCGAATACTCCCGTTTTTCCAGAATCCATAATCTCGTCCGCCTGCGCCTGTTTCCGAAAATATCCATACAAATTTTGCCGCCGACGCGGCTGCAAGTCCCTGATCATATCAAGGGCAGGGAACGAAGAAAATACTGCGGTCATGTGCTGGCGGACCTGATGACGGAAATGATTTTCGCCACCAGCAATTACCGGCAGACGATTTTCGCGCAGCTTCTCGATGCCCGGAAGATCCATGGCGGCAAACATATCGTCGTCGAGGACCTGGAACGCAAGCCGCTGGACTATGATGCCTTGATCAGCCGCACCATAATCATCGCCAATCTGCTGCGTGGCATCACCGGAGAACATGAAAATGTCGGCATCATGCTGCCCAACAGCAGCAAAACCCTGATCGTCGTTCTCGGTCTGCAGCTACACAACCGTATTCCTGCAATGCTGAATTTCTCCACCGGTTCCGTGGGCATGATCTCGGCCTGCCGGACCGCGAAGATAAAGACCGTGCTCACTTCGCGCCGCTTTATCGAATTAGGCAAGTTGAGCGACGATGCCAGAAACCTTGCCCGGCATGTCGATCTGGTCTATCTGGAGGATCTTGCCGGACAAATCTCCCTGCCGGACAAACTGCGGGGCCTCTACCAGAGCAAGACCGCCAATTACTGGTACCAGACCGATCAGCACAGCCCGGACGACCCGGCCGTCATTCTGTTCACTTCCGGATCCGAGGGAGCGCCCAAAGGCGTACTTTTGTCGCATGCCAATATTCTCTGCAATCACAAACAACTGGGTTCGAGAATCAATTTCAATGCCCAGGACATCGTACTCAATGTGCTGCCCATGTTTCATTCTTTCGGCTTTACCGCCGGCAGCCTGTTTCCTGCGCTGAATGGCATCAAAACCTTTTTCTACCCGACACCCTTGCACTACAGTGTCATCCCGGAAATTGCCTACGAAATCAATGCCACCGTACTGTTCAGCACCAATACCTTTCTGGCCGGCTACGGCAGAAAGGCGCATGCCTATGATTTTTATAGTGTCCGCTACGTGTTTGCCGGCGCCGAAAAGCTTCAGGACAACACCCGGGCATTATGGGCAGAGAAATTCGGCCTGCGCATCCTGGAGGGTTACGGCGCCACGGAGACCAGTCCCATCGCCTCGGTCAACACGCCGATGGAATGCAAGGCCGGCACCGTGGGCAGGCTGCTGCCAGCCATGCAGTACAAACTCGAGGAAGTTCCAGGCATCGACGCTGCCGGCAAACTGCATCTGGCCGGGCCCAATATCATGCTCGGCTACCTGCTGGCCGACAACCCGGGTAAGCTGGCGCCCCCGGCGTCAGTTTATGGCAAGGGCTGGTATGACACCGGCGATATCGTCAGTATCGACGAGGAAGGCTATATCACGATCCGGGGGCGCAGCAAGCGCTTCGCGAAGATCAGTGGGGAAATGGTCTCGCTGACCGTCGTCGAACAACTGGCCATCGATGCCTGGCCGGAAGCCATGCATGCCGTGATCAGCATTCCGGATGCCAAAAAGGGTGAGCAACTGGTGCTGGTGACGACCCGCCAGGGTGCGACCACTCAGCAACTGGCTGCCGCCTCTCCCGGCGTTGGCGGCATCTGTTTTCCAAAAAAGATCATCGTCATGGACAAGCTGCCGACACTGGCGACGGGCAAGGTCGATTATCCAGCGTTAACGGAACTGGTGCTGGAACGTCTGTCATGATATCGCCTCCCTGTCGATCACCTGCCAGCCCCTTGCCAAGAACAGGATTTCATTAGTACAGCAACCAGTGAGTAATACAAATAATGATGTGGCGAGGCTGGATTTTCCAAAGCAAGGCAAATGAGCGCAGGCCTGGCAGGGCCAAGTCAAGATTATTTAACGCAGTGATCGGAAAGATTAACCGTCACATTGCCTGCAGAATTTGCTGTGTGCTGTACTGGCATGGCGCGATTGCATGCCCCTCTGTAGAGCGAGTGTATTTTCCGCTACGACTGGCCTGGCTGCAGCAATTCCGCGTCACCGATCTGCTGCCGCTTTTTTCTTCATCATGGATTTACCCCGGGAGTGACCAGCAGTGAAAAATTCAGATTATGCCTCGAGGAAAGAGATATTTGGCTGGGCGATGTATGATTTTGCCAATTCCGGCTTCACCACTGTGGTGCTTACCGCTATTTTCAATACCTATTATGTCAATGTCATTGCCGGCCACCTGCCCAATGGCGAGGCAACATTTTTCTGGACACTGGTGATCGGTTTTGCCAACGGGCTGGTTTTGCTTACCGCGCCGATCGTTGGCGCCATTGCCGATTACAGCGCCGCAAAAAAACGCTTTCTGGCCGTGACCACGGTGGGCTGCGTCATTTTTACCGCACTGCTGGCCATGCTCGGACCTAAAGACATTGTCCTGGCGGGCAGCTTCGTGGTGCTGGCCAGCGTCATGTTTTACAGCGGCGAAAACCTGATTGCGGCTTTTTTACCGGAAATCAGTCCACCGGATAAAATGGGCCGCATCTCCGCCTTCGGCTGGACGCTGGGTTACATTGGCGGCATGCTGGTATTGGGATTGTGCCTGGCCTATGTCAATTATGCCGAAACCAGAATGCAGACCGCGGAACAGTATGTACCGGTGACCATGCTGATTGTCGCCGCCTGCTTCGGCCTGGCCAGCCTGCCAACCTTTCTCTGGGTCAGGGAACCCACCAGACCGCAACGCAGTGGCGAGTCCGTGAATTACCTGCGCATAGGCTACGCACGGCTGCAAGGCACCTGGCAACACGCCCGGCACTACCAGGACCTGTTCCGCTTCCTGCTCTGTCTGATGATTTTTTACTGCGGCATCAACACCGTGGTCATTCTCGCCGCAGTGTACGCCAAGGAAGTGATGGGTTTCAGCACCCAGGATTCCATCATTCTGATTTTAGTGGTCAATATCACCGCAGCCGTCGGCGCTTTCGTGTTTGGCTGGTTGCAGGACACCATCGGTTCCCTGACCTCGATCAAACTGACCCTGCTGATCTGGGTGATTGCCATGATCATGGCCTATTTTACCGACCAGCGCGTCGGCTTCTGGATTGTTGCCAATTTGATCGGCTTGGCACTGGGTTCGAGCCAGAGCGCCGGAAGAGCCATCGTCGGCCTGTTTTCCCCGGCCGAAAGGTCGGGTGAGTTTTTTGGCCTGTGGGGACTGGCGACCAAATTGTCGGCAATTATCGG
>JAJRWJ010000234.1 GCA_024276805.1 Gammaproteobacteria bacterium | reverse complement strand
GCTGAAACAAGCAAAATCCAGGCGAATCTGGGTCAGGTTTGTTATCACCCTGATCGCCGTTGCCGGCCTGGTTGCGGTGATGGTTCTGTCCCGGCATCTGGCCCATCAGTTCAGCCTGCCGGATTTCGATTCCCATCTCAGCGACGGCATGATTTTGATCATCGGCCTGATTACCGGTCTGCATTGCATCAGCATGTGTGGCGGTTTCGTGATCAGTTATACTGCCCGGGATGCGGAACAGGGCCGCTCGTTGTTTGTCTCGCATTTTCTTTATGGCCTGGGCAAGACCCTGTCCTATGCGCTGTTTGGCGCCCTGTTCGGACTGCTGGGTTCGATGATCAGTATCACGCCTTTCATGAAAGGTGTCACCAATATCGCCGCCGGGGGCTTTCTGGTGCTGTTTGGCTTGAACATGCTGGGGCTGTTCAAGGTGCTGAGGCATGTGCGCATCAAGCAGCCGAAGACGCTGGCGCGCTTTGCCGCCGCAAGGCAGCGGCAGTCCCGGAGTCCATTTATTATCGGAATCTTCACCGGGTTTCTGCTTGGTTGCGGTCCATTACAGGCCATGTACGTGATGGCGGCCGGCAGCAGCGATCCGCTGGCCGGTGCAAGAATTCTCACCTTGTTTGGACTGGGCACCTTGCCGGCTTTATTCGGTTTCGGAATTCTGGCGCGGCTGTTTTCAGCGCAGGCGACGCATCGTTTTTTTCAGCTGTCCGGTCTTATCGTTATCTTTGTCGGCATGATGATGCTCAACAAGGGCTTGCTGCGTACCCATTCCGGCTACGATTTTTTGTCCATCAAGGAGAAAATCAGTGCAGCATTGATAAAATCCTCCGATGCCATGAGCTCATTTCTGGTGAGGTACGCTGATGAACAAAATATTGAAACATCAATGCGCACACGGATGTGCCGGAATAATCAGTGGCTTCAAGCCAGCAATCATGAGTAAAACAGCCCATCGCATTGGCTGTTTTATTGCCATAAACATCCCAGGGATAGGTGTTTATGGATGCTGACTAGTGACGAAGGAGCAGCTTCAGCGGTGATTTCCCTGGCCGACTCCTCTGCACTCACAGGACATGGTGATTTGCTGTTAATGATGTTGAAGGCTGTACCTAATCAGGTGACATGATGAAAAAACCAATCAAAATCGTCCTTGTCCTCGTCGCCGTGGCGGGAATCGCCTATGCCGGCTGGCATTATTCCGTCACACCGGATAATAATGAATCCGACCTGACACTCTATGGCAATATCGATATCCGACAGGTTTCATTGACTTTCCATGATCCTGAACATATTGCAGAGATGACTGTCAAGGAAGGCGACAGGGTCGAAAAGGGCCAGTTGCTGGCCATGCAGGATCTGCTGCGCTTCCAGTATCAAATCGAAAGCGCCGAAGCGAAAACCGAAGCGCAGCGACAGGTCCTGGCGCGCCTGGAAAATGGCTCGCGGCCTGAAGATATCCGCAAGGCGCTGGCCGATGTCAAGGCGGCGGAGGCGGATGTGACTTTTGCCGACAAGGAATACCGGCGCATGCAGGCGCTGGTGAAAAGGAAACTGACCTCTGTGGAATCTGTCGATCGCGCCCGCTCTGATTTGCAGAATGCCCGGGAAAAACTGCGAGCGTTGCAGGAAGTGTATGCACTTGCCGTGGCCGGACCTCGAAAAGAGGATATCGCCGAAGCAAAGGCCCTGTTGAAAGCCAATGAAAGCGCCCTGAATCTGGCCAGAAAAGTCTGGCGGGACGGACATCTTTATGCGCCGTCCAGAGGTATCATTCAGGACCGGATTCTGGAGCCTGGCGATATGGCCGATGCTCAGACGCCAGTGTATACGTTGGCCCTGATCGATCCGGTCTGGGCCAGAGTGTATGTGCCGGAAAGTCAGCTGGGCAAATTGAAATATGGACTGCGGGCCCGGATAATGACCGACAGTTATCCGGACAAGGTCTATCAGGGCTGGGTGGGGTTCATTTCTCCCAGCGCCGAATTCACGCCGAAAACCGTGGAAACCCCGGAGCTTCGCACCAGCCTGGTGTACCAGGTACGGGTCTTCGCCTGTAACCCGGAAAACGAGCTGCGCCTGGGCATGCCGGTCACGGTGCATATTTTCCTGACAGCAGATGCCGCGGAAGGCATCAGGAAACCTTGTCAGAACTAGTACAGCACCTGTCTTCTATGATCAGCAGATAAGTTTACAGTTCTACTTCGACAGCTTATTTAATGTAGGGTACTACGCATCGCGTATCAGACAGCATGATTTTACGTTTTTATGTTGGCAATGGTACGCGATGCGTACCCTACCAAGATTTTTTATCAAATGTGGCTAAATAGAAACAGACCATGAAAGTCAATGTTAGTTTTACAAACATGAGTATCAATTCGAAACAGGTGCTGTATTAGTCATGTCCGATTCAGGCAGGGGCAATGCTGACAATGCTCTGGAAATGCACGGCGTTGATAAATACTTCACTGTAGGCAAACGCTCTGTCCAGGCGCTGCAGAATATCTCGCTGAGCTTGTCCAGAGGGGCGATTGTCGGTCTGGTCGGGCCCGATGGCGCCGGTAAAACCACACTGCTGCGGATTGCGGCCGGGTTGCTGCTTCCAGATACCGGTACTGTCAGGGTATTTGGCCATGACACGGAACGGCAGGTCATGCGGGTTCATCAAATGATTGGCTATATGCCGCAACGTTTCGGTCTGTACGAAGACCTCAGCGTCGATGAGAATTTGCGTCTCTATGCCGATTTGCATAGCGTCAGTCTGGCGGATCGTCAGCAGCGCTTCCAGGATCTGACCCGGATGACCGGCCTGGCGCCTTTTACCCGGCGTCTTGCCGGCCGGCTGTCCGGTGGCATGAAACAGAAACTGGGACTGGCCTGTACGCTGCTCAGCCGCCCGCAACTGTTGCTGCTGGATGAACCCAGTGTGGGTGTCGATCCGGTTTCCCGACGGGAGTTGTGGAACATTATCGAGCAGCAGGTGAAAACCAACGGCATGACGGTATTGTTGAGCACCGCCTATCTGGACGAGGCGGAACGCTGCACAGAAGTGCTCTTACTGGATGAAGGTGAATTGCTGGATCACAACAGCCCTGATTATTTCAAAAACGCAATGCATGGGCATAGTTTCCTGGTTTCCCGGTCAGACCTGAGCAATCGAGCCTTGCAGAACAGTCTGACCGGACAGACCGGGATTGTCGATGCCGTGATACAGGGTGACAGGGTGCGCATCGTCAGTGCAGGAGAAAAATTGCCTGATACATTGTTATTGCAGCCCGATGACGACAGACTTACGGTGACAGCAGTTGAGCCGCGTCTGGAAGATGCGTTTATCGCCCGGTTGAGAGAACGTCGTGCGGCGCTGTTGCCGCAGCGGAATATCACTACTACTGTGTCTGTTGTTGAGGAAGAGGTTATACGCGTGGATGGCGTGGATCGCTGGTTTGGTGATTTTCAGGCGGTCAAGAAACTGCATTTCAGCGTCAGGCGGGGGGAAATATTCGGTCTGTTGGGGGCCAATGGCGCAGGCAAGACCACTACCTTCCGTATGTTATGCGGGTTGCTGCCGGCCAGCAGCGGTCAGTTGCGGGTTGCCGGTGTCGATTTGCGCACAGCTGCGGCAAAGGCCAGGGCAAGAATCGGCTATATGTCGCAAAAATTTTCATTGTATGTAAATTTGAGCGTCAAACAAAACCTGACCTTTTTCAGTAGCGTCTATGGTTTGCGCAACAATCGTCGTCGGCAGCGAATACAATGGGCGTTGCAGCAGTTCGACCTGCAGCCGCAACAGGATACCAGCAGTGGTGATTTGCCACTGGGCTACAAACAGCGACTGGCCATGGCCTGCGCTCTGATGCATGAGCCGGAAATACTGTTTCTCGATGAACCGACTTCCGGGGTCGACCCACTGGCCAGACGGGAATTCTGGAACCGCACCAATCAGCTTGCCGCCAGTGGCGTCACGGTACTGGTGACCACGCACTTTATGGAGGAGGCCGAATATTGTGATCGTCTGGTGATCATGATGGATGGCGATATCCTGACTACAGGGACGCCGTCCGCGATCAAACAGCAGGTGCGTTCAAAGGCATTGCCCAACCCGACCATGGAAGATGCTTTTATACATTTGCTTGAAGCCAGGCAGTCGTGATCAATAAACGTATGCGCCTCAGGGGTCTGGTGCGGAAAGAATTTTTGCAGGTTTGGCGGGATCCCAGCAGTCTGGCGATCGCTTTCGTGTTGCCGGTTTTTCTGCTGCTGCTGTTCGGCTATGGAGTGTCGCTGGATGCCAAACATGTCCCGATTGGCTGGGTGATCGATAAAAGCACGCCGGAAACTAGCAGTTTCATGGCTGCTTTTCAACACTCCGAATATTTCCAGACTCGGCATTATCCCAACATGGCAGCGGCAAAACAGGCCATGCAGTACCAGGATATCAATGCCATCATTCATCTGCGGGAAGACTTCAGTCGCGAGTTGTTCCAGCAGGATTCACCCGCCATTCAGGTGATCATCAATGGCGTGGATGCCAACACTGCTCGTTTGATCTCCGGCTATGTGCAGGGCGCCTGGAATGCATGGCTGACGCATCTGGCCGAGGTGCGTGGCATAACCCTGTCCAGCCCGGTCATCGCCAAGCAACGCATCTGGTATAACAGTGCGGTACTGAGCAAGGATTTTCTGGTACCCGGTCTGATTGCCGTGATCATGACTCTGATCGGTGCACTGTTGACCGCGATGGTGATGGCGCGGGAATGGGAGCGCGGCACCCTGGAAGCGATGATTGCCACTCCGGTGACAGTAGGCGAAGTGCTGTTGGGCAAACTGATTCCCTACTATCTGCTCGGCATGGGTGGTATGCTGCTTGCCATTGGCATGGCGGTATTTCTGTTCGATGTGCCGTTGCGTGGCTCATTCTGGGTGCTGCTGCTGACCGGCACGCTGTTTTTGTTGTTGGCGCTGGGCATGGGGCTACTGATTTCCATCGTCTCGAAAAATCAGTTCGTGGCCGGACAGATTGCCATTATCGTCACCTTCCTGCCAGCCTTCATCCTGTCCGGATTCATTTTCGATATCAGTAGTATGCCGGACGCGGCACAGTTTTTCACTTATCTGGTTGGCGCCCGTTATTTTGTCGCGATACTGCAAACGGTTTTTCTGGCAGGCAACATCTGGCCCGTCATTCTGCCCAATGCGGCAGCATTGATATTGATGGGGGGTGTCTTTCTGGCTCTGGCAGTGAAAAAAGCCCCGAAGAGACTGGAGTAAGCCATGCTGTTTGCATTGATCATCAAGGAATTCCTGGCGCTGCTGAAAGACAGGAAGAGCCGTTTTGTACTGATCGGGCCACCGATCATCCAGCTGTTCGTGTTTGGCTATGCCGCGACCTATGATCTGAATCATATTCCTATCGCGGTGTACAGCGAGGACAGGGGTATCGCGTCCAGGGATCTGCTTGCGCGCTTTACCGCGGCGCCGGCCTTCACGGAAACGCTGACCCTCACCCATCAGGAGCAGATTGGACCGGCGCTCGATGCAAGAAAAGTTCTGGCGGTCCTGCATATCGGGCAGCATTTCAGTCGTGACCTGCTGCTAGGCAGGCAGCCCGCGGAAGTGCAGATTTTGATCGATGGCCGCGATTCCAATACCGCGCTGATCGC
>JAJRWJ010000233.1 GCA_024276805.1 Gammaproteobacteria bacterium | reverse complement strand
GTGGGGTCGTAACGGGTCAGGACCTTGATGAAGCCTTTTTCCCTGATTTGCTGTAGCTGTGACTTATGCGGCAGCGGCAGCGAATACCGATTCTGGCTGTGCACCAGGATAACAACAGCCAGAATGAAAAAAAGCAGTAGAATCAGGCGCACAAAAAACCCGGTGGTTAACGAAGCTGTTTGTAGTGATTGATCAGCCCGTTGGTTGAGCAGTCATGTGTTTTAACTGTAGTACAGCTTTGCAGTTCAGGCAAAATTGCCTGCGCCAAAACCTTGCCCAGTTCCACCCCCATCTGATCGAAGGAATTGATGTTCCAGATGGCGCCCTGGACAAAAATTTTATGTTCGTAGAAGGCGATCAGCGAGCCCAGGGTTTCCGGGTTCAGCTGCTTGAAAAGAAAGGAGTTTGAAGGTTTGTTGCCGGGGAAGACCTTGGCTGCGATGAGGGCGCGATGCCGCGGGTCATCAGGGAGGTTGAGTTCCTGCCGGACTTCTTCCGTGGTTTTGCCTTTCATCATGGCCTCCGGCTGGGCGAGGAAATTGGAAATCAGGATGTCGTGGTGATTCGGCAGGTTGTAGTGGCTGATCGCCGGAGCGAGAAAGTCGCAGGGAATCAGTTTGGTGCCCTGGTGAATCAGCTGGAAAAAGGCATGCTGCCCATTGGTGCCGGGCTGCCCCCAGATGATCGGCCCGGTATGGTAATCGACCGTTTGCCCCTCGATATCGACGCTCTTGCCATTGCTCTCCATGTCATCCTGCTGCAGGTAATCGGCAAAGAAACGCATGGACTGGTCATAGGGAAGAATGGCATGCGTCTCCGCCATGAAAAAATTGTTGTACCAGATGCCCAGCAAAGCCATGATCACCGGAATGTTTCTTTCATAGGCGGTGTTCCTGAAATGCTCGTCCACGGCGAATGCGCCACCCAGTAATTTGATGAAATTGTCCATGCCGACGCTCAGGGCAATGGACAGGCCGATTGCCGACCACAGGGAATAGCGGCCGCCGACCCAGTCCCAGAACTCGAACATGTTTTCCGGATCTATGCCGAAGTCGGTGATCTTTTCCCGGTTCGTGGAGATGGCCACGAAATGTTTGGCAATGGCGTTCTCATCGTGCGCCGCATCGAGCAGCCATTTTCTGGCTGAGACGGCGTTGGTCATGGTTTCCTGGGTGGTGAACGATTTCGAGGCGATGAGAAACAGGGTGGTTTCCGGAGCGAGGTTTTTCAGTGTTTCAACCAGATCGGTCTGGTCCACATTGGAAACGAAGTGGGTGTGCAGGTTGGGCTTTTTATAGGGATGCAGGGCGGTGGTGACCATTTTTGGACCCAGGTCAGACCCGCCGATGCCGATATTGACGATATCGGTTATTGGTTTGCCGGTGTATCCCTGCCATTTGCCGCTGTGCACGGTATCACAAAATTGCTGCATTTTATCCAGGACAGCGTTTATTTCAGGCATGACATTTTGCCCGTCGACATAGACCGGGCAGTTGCTTCTGTTGCGTAACGCGGTATGCAGCGCCGCGCGGTTTTCAGCGGCATTGATTTTCTCGCCAGTGAACATGGCTTCTATTTTCTTGTCCAGGCCGGCTTGCCTAGCCAGTTTGATCAGCAGTGTCAGGGTTTCATCAGTAATGCGGTTTTTCGAAAAATCAAACAAGATGTCGTTAAATTGTAATGAAAATTTATCAAAGCGCTCCTGGTCTTTGGCAAACAAGTCGCGCATTTTCAAGTCGGCGATCTTGTTCTGATGTCTGTTTAATTCGTTCCAGGTAGGGAGTTTCGTGGGCTGAGGCATTGGAATAGGGTCCGGTCAATTTTCAGTTAACGGCAAGTTTACGAAAAGAAGGGGATATTAACAAGAAAGTATTAGCATTAAATAATTTTATGATATACAATAGTCACGTAAAGTTTAAGGAATATTGGGCATGACGCTTTCCTTGTAAAGTTTGTTGTGCTAGAGTGAAAAGCTCTGTCAAGCCTGATGGCCTGAGGTACAAAGTCGGCCAATTGCCTGACGGAGTCAATGATTTTATTAAAAAACAATAATTTAACAAACTGGAAGGTAAGTATGAATACAAAACAAATACTTCGGAATGTTTTTCTGGGATTGATGCTTTCCGCGTTGCCTTTGTCATCTGTTTGGGCTCATGGGGGAGCGGCGGGTACCGATACCGATCAATGTAAAATCCAGATTCAGGGAGAATGGGTGCATTATACAGCATATCAACCCTTTACCAGCCCTGGAGAAGAATTTTGTGAAAATATTCCGGCATTGAATACCCCTACCAATTTGGTGTTCGATTACGTGGGAAAAAAGCTGCGTCATTTGCAGGTGGAATTTGAAATCACCAAGGAGCCGGAAGGCAAGCGGGTCTATTTTCAGGAAGCGAGCAAGCATAAATCAGGAACGGTCAATGCTACTATGAACTTCAAGGAAAAAGGCAAATATCTGGTGCACGTAAAACTGATACCTGAAAAGGGCGAGCCGGTCGATGCGCATATCGGATTTACGGTAGGTGCTGGAAAGAAAGCATCGACGGGTGAAATCGGCATCTATTTGCTGTTTGCTCTCGCGGGCCTCTATGTGCTGTATCTCTCCAATGCGGGATTCAAGCGCAAAGTCAATGGCTTGTTGGGCAAAGCCAAAGAGTGGTAGTTCCTGGGGAGCAGGCTTGAAAGCGACTGGCTAACTGGACGTTTACCGGTTTGTGCATTGCCAGCCTGATCCAGTTATCAGGCTGACAATACAACCATATATTGACAGTATTGCAAGGTTTTCCGTTTTCTGCCGGCCCTTCGGCCGGCAGAAATCCGCGGAACGGTCAATGAACAGTAATTCAGGTCTTCGTTTATTATCATCAATGGCTGCAAAAACAGGCTGTGTGTTTTTCTCCTTTCCGGAACTGCTCATATCAAAAATAAATTCAAGGTAAAAACAATGTGGAGACATGCTTTTAGTGTTTTGCTGGGAGGTGTCGCTATACTGATTTCGCAATCAGTATTCGCGGCGGTAGATCTGCCACCAACGATCAAAGTCGAACCTGGCAAGGCTGAGCCGCTTTGTCAGTCCAATATGCCTGAATGGCGGGATGCCCAAGTCATCGAGGGAGTGCAGATTCAGGAATCGAGGCGTTGTAATCCAGACAATCCAACGACTGTTGCAGCCCTGGTCAAGGGGACCAACAATATTTCCATGGGCGCGCTCATGGATACCTATCTGGCCGCGGACGCGGTGATCAAAAAGAACGACCGGGATGGTGATGGTGATCCGGATCTGATTATTATCAAGCTTGAGGTCGCGGAACTGAACGGGCATTCCCCGGATTTTCAGGGGGTCGTGCCAACTTTCGATATTGCCCCGGGAATTCAGCCGGGTTTGTGGGTGTTTGCTCCCAAGTCGCGGGGCATGGCGACCAAAAGCTTTGTCGGCCTCGAGGCTAACCCTCTGCTGAGGGCCCCTTCACCGGTAATCCGTGTGGAGCAGGGCGATACCGTCTGGATTCAACTGGAAAACACCCATTACTTGCCACATACCATTCATTTGCATGGCGTGGACCACCCCTTTGTGGACAGTTCCGGGGAAGGCAATGACGGGGTGCCACAAACCAGTGACAAATTTGTCATGCCAGGTGAAAGCAGAACCTATGAAATCAAACCCAGGCATCCTGGTACATTCGCCTATCACTGCCACGTCCAGACGCATGTGCATCTGGCAATGGGTCTGGTGGGCATGTTCGTCGTCGAGGAAAACCGCCCCAACAACTGGGTGCAGACCTTCAATGTCGGCGCTGGCCAGGTGCGGCATCCATCCAAGGCGGTGCTGGAAAAATACGACAGCGAATATGATCTGCATTATCATGGCCTGGACAAGGAGTTGCATAGCATCATTCAGGAATACAACGACCCACGCATCATTGCCAAAAAAATGAATCGTGAATACGATCTGACTGATGCAACGGAAGATTACCATACCCTGAATGGCCGCTCCTTTCCCTATACGCTGAGAGAGTCACTCATTGTCGTTGAACCCGATCAGAATATAAAGGTACGCATGTTCAACAGCCAGGGTGAATTGCTGGCAATCCATACCCATGGGCATAAGGCGACCATCACCCATTATGATGGCGTCGAGCATAATCCCATGGCGCAGATCACCCGGGATATTTATGACCTGGCTCCGGCGCAACGCAATGACCTCAGGATCAGCACTGTCGATGATGGTCTGCATAGCTATGGGGAAGGCATCTGGGTTTTTCATGATCATGCTGAAAAAGGCATCACCACAGACGGACAAAACCTGGGAGGGGGTGTCAGTGCAATCGTTTATAAATCCTTTTTGAATGAAGAGGGAATTCCAAAAATACAGGGCGTCGATATTTCAGCGTATCTGACCAAAGAGTTTCATGCGCGTCAATATCCCGTCTGGCAGAACGCCGATTCCTGGAACAGTCTGGGCGAAGTCGATGCGCGGGGTTATGTGCCGCCGGCGGCTTTCCCTGTAGATACTTCCATTGCGGCGAAAAAGGCAAACAGAAAGCCGCCTGAAGCGAGTGGTGGCGATAATACCCTCAGGAATTTCTTTGTTGGTCTGTTGCTGGGTGTCTTTGCCTATCTGCTGGTAGTGAACCGCGAAACAGTGATCGGCATGGCGAAGTCGTTGATTTCATCTAGGAAAGGAGGGCAGTCAGATGCGTAGCTTATTACTGACCACACTGCTGTTGCTGCTGGCTGGAACTGCGTCGGCCAAGCAGTTTCAGGAGCATAATGCATTGATGGATCATGGTGGCGGCCATTTGATGGACTTGGGCGGCGGCATGGTCATGGGGCAGAATGTCGACAGGATCCCGGATGGCTGCGATGGCATTGCCGCGACCAAGGAAATAACCGTGCATGCCGGGCATAAATATGCGAAAAAATTTCCTGGCCGCATCTATGCCTTCGATGTGCAGGAGTATCAATTCGAACCCTGCACAAAACTGACCGTACACTTTATCAATGATGACAGTGTGCGCCATCAGTGGATGATGCATGGCCTGCCCAAATATCTGTATCCAAAGGGCATGTTTCATCTGGAAGTGACGGGGCCAGGAAAAATATCCGGGACGCTGATTCTGCCGCCGGGTGAAAAGACCTATCTGGTGCATTGCGACCTCGCCCAGCACATGGAAAAAGGCATGAAAGGCCAGTTGAAAACAGGTAATGGAAGTGGCGATTTGCCCTCTATACCGGGGGTGACTCCTTTCGTTGTCCAGGATGATTATTCCAGGATAGGGCCGCCTGCGGGAATTAAAACTGCAGAAGCCAGCAGTGTGACTCCAGTTGCCAAAGCGGAGCAGCAGCCGCTGATTTCCGGCGTGCTGGTGATAGGCCTGGCGGTTGGGTTGTTGCTCACTCCTTTTCTGATGCGGAAATTCAAAGGCATGAGTGCCGGTGAAATAGTCGCCTATTTGCTGGATTTGACCAAGCAAGCGATCGGTTATCTGGTCAGGATGTTGAGCTGGCTGTATACGCAGCTCAGTTCTTTGATTGGCAAGCAGGGATCTTCCTGACCAAGGCCTGCCGACAGTGAGTTGAACCCCTGTAATCCAAATGTGGTTGCAGGGGTTTTTTTATGATACGAACTTGATTTGATAAAAGTTATGAGCGTGTGGGGATTGTTTTTCAGCTCCTTTATTGCCTCGACAATTTTCCCCGGCGGATCGGAGGCGGTACTGGCTTATCTGGTGGCGGAGGGCAGCAATCCGGCGACGCAGTTGGTTGCCGTTGCCAGTTTTGGCAATACGCTGGGCGCCCTGACCACCTGGTTTCTTGGCTATTTGACGGCAAAAAAATATCCCCTGCAGCAGTTGTTGCCCGGGAAAAAACAGCAAGCTATCGCTTCGGTGCGGCGCTGGGGACGCTGGGCTCTGTTGTTTTCCTGGTTGCCCGTGGTCGGTGACGGACTGTGTTTCGCCGGCGGCTGGCTGCGGCTGCCACTTTGGACCTCGACCCTGGCGATTTTACTGGGAAAAACGGCGCGCTATGTGATGATTGCAATTTTGTTTGTATGACCTGGAATTATTGCCTGGCCAATGTTAGACTTGTCCGTTGGGTTTGGCACGCAGAGGTGTGATTGATGTTCCGATATTTTCCGGATGCCGGCGTGGATTACAGGCATCAATACCGTGATTATTTTATTGCGGCATTTACCTTCTTGTGCGTCGCGGTATGTCTGGTGGTCGATGCTGATGCATCGCTGCAAAAGCAAAACGCGCTGGGTGTCTGTGGCTGGGTATTTCTGATTGGCTTGCTGTTGGGCGAATGCAAATTTGTGCGCATGCAGGTCATTATTGCGATTATTTTTGCCACCATAGGCGAGCACTTTGCTTCCCCTTACATGGGGGGGTATACCTATCGATTTGAAAATGTACCGGCCTATGTTCCACCTGGACACGGCATGGTTTATTTGACGGCTGTGGCGCTGGGCCGGTCAGGTTTTTTTCACCGCCATGCCCGGGCGATCGCCTTTTTCGTCGTTTCCGCCTGTGGCTTGTGGTCGTTGTGGGGGGTTACCTTTGCGGAGCGTGGCGATGTCGTTGGCGCCCTGCTGTTTTGTGTGTTTCTGGTGTATTTGTTCAAAGGCCGCTCGCCTTTGTTGTATCTGGCCGCTTTTTTTATTACCACCTGGCTGGAATTGATCGGTACGGCAGTGGGGACCTGGCATTGGGCGGTAATCGATCCGGTTCTGGATTTGCCGCAGGGCAATCCGCCCAGCGGGGTGGCGGCCTGGTATTGTCTGGTCGATGCCGTTGCCCTGGGGGGAGCGCCCTATGCTCTGGCTGCATTGCAGAAAATGAAAAAGCCATGGCTTTTTATCAAGGAAAGAAGGCAGCGAGCCTATCAGGGCGTTTCGGCCGGCGATTGATGGCGCCTTCGAAGGCACTGTTCTGAGACGTCGGTTGCGAGGCATCGCGGTTGTTCCAGTTTCAAGCTCCACGTTGGTCAACCTTGCTCTTTCAGCCACTGCCAGTAATTTTGCAGGCCTTGCGGCAAGGTGATTTCTGGTACCCAGGCCAAGATTTCCCTGGCTTTGGTGATATCCAATATTATTTTATCCACATCGAATTTCCTGGCGTCACTGTAATGGACCCGTGCCGTTTTTGCCAATGTCTTTTCGATTTGACTGATGATGTCATTCAGGGAGTGGCCCATTCCTGATGCGATGTTCAAGCAGCTGCTGGTGTCGCTCTCCAGGGCCAGCCGACAGGCCCTGGCGACATCCGTGACATGGATATAGTCCCTTATGGTGCTGCCATCCCCCCAGATATTGAGCGTTTCCTGTTTGCTGATGCGATCGAAGAAAGTGGCGATGACACCCTGCGTACCCAGGTGGCCCTGCCGTGGCCCATAGGGGTTGGCGACCCTGAGAATGACTGCTGACATACCGTACAGTCTGTGAAACATCCTCAGATAATTTTCTATGGCGGCCTTGACGATGCCATAGGAGCAAATGGGTTGCAGGGGCGTGTGCTCAGCGATCGGCAGATTGCCGGTAGGACCATAGACTGTTCCACCCGAAGAGACAAAGAGAATTTTTTTGACCTCCGTGGCTTGCATGGTTTGCAGTAGGTGCACGCTGTTGGTCAGGTTGGACTGAATGTCGGCAATCGGGTCCAGGTTTGACGTGGCCGGCAGGGTTGTACTCACCAGGTGGGCAACGGCGTCAATATCCTGCATCGCTTCGGCAACGGCAAAGGGATCGGCGAAATCACCAGGGTAATATTCGACCCCTGGTAGTGGTTCTGCCGTTTGTCCGGCCTTGCGGCTGAAGACTCTGACTCTGTGATGATGGGCGGACAGTTCTTCAACCAGATGGCTGCCGATGCACCCCGTCCCCCCCAGGACCAATATAAACATGTCGTTACTCTTGTGGATTTGAATTCACGGATTAGTTTCCTCCCAGGCCTTTAAGACACGCGTGGAGGTCTGGCCAGTGTGCAGTTTGGAAAACCGGTCATCTGACAGCCTTGTGTCGAAAGACCCGCGTAAAATGCGTTGACTGTATTAACCTTGATCACTTGGTGTTGCCGCGCGGTTGCTGGCATAATGGCTATTATGCCGGGATAAGCGTTGTCGCGGCAGTTTTTTCTTGGCGGCTCGGGGTGTATTGCCCGGGTTTGAATAGTGTGTAAGAGCATCGGAGCATTACAGTGGCGGCGCCAGTGATGAATAAATTCAGCGGGGTGGTCATTACCTATAATGGCGAGCAGTATCTGGCGCGTTGTCTGGAATCATTGTTCAAGGTTTGCGATGATGTCGTGGTAATCGATTCACACAGTGATGATAACACGGTTGCCATCGCCAGAAAATCAGGCGCCCGGGTCATCAGCCATGATTATCAGGGTGATGGTCCGCAAAGAAGTCTTGGCGTACGGCATTGCCGGCATGACTGGGTGATCAATCTGGATCAGGATGAGATGCTCGATGCCGACTTGATCGACAGGCTGGCGCGCCTGGATTTGCAGAATCCGGCCATCGAAGCCTATGAATGTCGGAGAAAAAATCATTTGCATGGTAAATGGATCAAGGTTGCCGGATGGTATCCGGATTATATCTGCCGGATATTCAATAAACACAAAACTGATTTTTCCCAGGTAAAAACGCATGCCAGAATCCAGACGACGCGTTTGCGGAGGCTGAATGAACATATTCTCCATTACTCTTTCAAGGATCTGCGAGACATGATCAACCGGCTGAATCTATATTCCGACTGGCAGGCGGAATCCCTGTTTCAGGATGGGAAAAAAGTATCGACATTGACCCCGGTGGTTCGTGGCATGCTCTCCTTTATCAAGCATTATATCGTCAAAAGAGGGGCGTTGGCCGGACTGGATGGCCTGACCATCTCGATACTCAATGCACTGGGCTCTTATTTCAAGTATGCCAAACTGATCGAGCGGCATGAGCAGGACAGGACATAGCCTGGCAGCTATTGCCATATCGATCGCGGCCTGTAATTAATCCAAAAATATTCAGCGGCTTATGAACACTTGTCCGGCAAGGAAAACAGCTGCGGCACGACTATGATGAAGGTTTCTGTAATCATAACCACCTACAATCGTCCTGAAGCCTTGCAATGCGTGCTTGAGGCGCTGTTTCGGCAGGACCGGCCAGCTGCTGAAATCATTGTCGCGGATGATGGCTCCACGCAGGAGACTGCGGATTGTATCGCGGCCCTGGCTGCGCATGCTCTCTGTCCGATTGAACATGTCTGGCAGCCGGATCAGGGCTTTCAGGCGGCCCGGGCAAGAAACAGGGCGGTTATCGCTGCGACTGGGGATTATCTGATATTTCTCGATGGCGACTGTATTCCAGGGTGTCGTTTTGTCAGTGCGCATGTGCAATTGGCCAGACCCGCCAGGCTGGTTGCCGGCAACCGGATATTGTTGAGTCAACGCCTGAGTCGCGCAGTCGAGTTTGCAGGGGAGGATATCTGGCAATGGTCGCCGGGGAAATGGTTGCTGGCCAGGTTGCGGGGCGATATCAACCGCGTGCTGCCGCTGCTCTCATTGTCGCCGGCAGGCGCCTGGCGTGAACGGTGGCCCGGGCGCTGGCAAGGTGTGAAGACTTGCAATCTGGGGGTTTGGAAGGATGATTTTGTACGCGTCAATGGTTTCGATGAAAGTTACCACGGTTGGGGGCATGAGGATGCCGATCTGGCAATCCGTTTGAACAGGGCGGGTGTAAAAAGGCGCGATGGAAGATATGCCGTGCCGGTCCTGCATCTTTGGCATCGGGAGCACGATCGTGGTCGGGAGGCTGAAAACCGCGGGCGTCTCGAACAGCGCATACGGTCGGCAAACAGATCGTTCAGGGCCGAGAAAGGACTGGACCAGTATTTGTGATGCAGCAGGGATTGCTTCTGTCTGGCGGCTACCGATAATTAATTTTGCCAACGACTGTATTTCGGCTGGCTGCTTTGTATGGTATCTTTTTTCTTCGAGCTGTTTCCAGTGGGGCGAAGCATAATGCCAGCAAGACGGCAAACCAGTGCCCTTCCGTATGATCGAGAAAAGAGGAATTGATCAGGCTGTTGGCGATCAGTGTCAGCAAGACGCCCTGGGCAAGCCAGCGGATTTTTCCGGGCAGCAGCGATGCGTATTTATACTGGCAGAACAAAAACATCAGGAAGCAGAGTAATCCGACAGCTCCAAGTTGCACGGCAATCATCAGATATTCGTTGTGCGGATTGTGCGTCAAAACGCTGTCCAATGCCGCGACGCGCTGATATTCACCGGCAAAACTTCCGGTGCCAT
>JAJRWJ010000232.1 GCA_024276805.1 Gammaproteobacteria bacterium | reverse complement strand
GCCGAGGGCATGCTGCCGTCCTACCGCTACTGGGTGGCAATGGCTTTTATCCTGCTGCTCAGCGGTTGCGGCCTGATTTGCGCTGCTGTCTTCAAGGAAACCAACGGCTCACGCATATTTTTCGGACTGGCGACTGCCTTTCTGCCAGTACAGGTTTCCCAGCTCAGCGCCATGCTGCAGAGTTTTCTGCTGGGCAGCGCGACGCCCATGAATCCGGCGCTGGCCTGGTGGCAATTCAGCAATATTTCTCCACTGGTGATAATGATCAACTTTCTGTTGACCATTGCCCTGCTGCTGCCGCTCAGCTATGCCGGATTCAGCATACTGGCGCGCAAGAACCGCAAACAACTGACCAGCGCTTTTTTACTCGGCAATGTTGCGCTGCTGCTGCCGCTGCGTGATGCCTACCTGATGCCGCTGCTGATCATCTCTCTGGCATTCTATTTGCGCTGGCTGCATGCCGGAATCAGCAGCGACTCAATCATGAAATTGTCAGAAGGGCTGGCCGCCACCGGCATTACCTGGATCCCGGTTCTGATCCTGACTGGCCGCAGTTTTCTGTACCCGGCCTCCTGTCTGCTGCCAGTTGCGCTGTTGATATTTACCGCCTGGTGGTTGATTAATGATGTCAAAAACAGTACCCGGTCAACTCTGCTGGCATTCACTGCTGAACTGCTTGGCGTCATCGCCGCAATCGCCGCCTGGCTATGCATCGCCTTTCAGCTGCTCGGAACACTGCCTGGGGAATTGCTGCTGCTGCCGGTTTCCCTGATTTTGTTTGTCGTCTCCGAAAAACTGGACCGCCTTGCCAGATTCTACAGAGCTGCGGCGGCCATCCTGGCCTGCGGTATTTGCCTGAATACCGACATGCTGCTCATTCCGGCCGTCAGCCTGATGGTCGGCATGCTGCTGGTAGTGGCAGGACTGCGCAAACAGGAAAAAATACCCTGCATCGCTGGAGCCATCTGCGGCATCTACGCCATCCTGTTTTACTTTCAGTATGTCATCCATTTCTATCAGGCCAGCCCCTGGCTGAGCTCCATTGGCCTGGGACTGGCGGTTCTGCTGCTGGCGTCTTACCTGGAAAACAAGGAAAAGCAGATCCTGCTGAAAACCAGACACTACTACGATACCTTCAAGGCCTGGAACTGAACAGAGCAAATCACAGCCGTAACGCACCCAGCCATGGCCCGAGTGGATCGATCATGATCCACTCGGGCTTTTTTCTTGGTCAAGCAGCGCCACCGCCAGACTATGCACGGCTGTTATGGGTTTTTCTGCATTACCCGGTTTGTCAAAGCTATGGTAATCTAGTACTACATCCATTATTTCTTGTCGATCGGTACATTATTAGATACTCTCCGCACATGACATCCATGCGAAGAGTCTAGAATTGTGATTACCCAGAGTTTTTTCTGATTACACAGCTTAAGTTTCAACTAATACATAAAGACTGTCAAAGCGCTGTCATGCCGGCAAGAAATGCCGGTATCCAGAGCACAGGGATGTGTATAGCGATAGCACCGCCAATGTGATTGGCTTTTTTATTCATAATCAATGGTGTGCGTTAATTGATTATGCCAGTACACCCTTGTGCCGGATTACTTCCCGTCAATACAAAAATGGCGCTGTACTAGTGACATCGAGAGCAACTATTTTTTCCGCCATGCGCAAATACGGAGGCACCGTCATCCATCAGAGCCATGATGACGATGGCATCATCGAGGTTGTCGAAGCCGATGGTGTGCGTACCCTGCATTTTGGCTCGCCGTCGAAGCAAAGCTGCATGAAGGTCGACGACCCGGACTCTCTGCAATCCCCCTATGTGCGGGCGATGCTGGCCTGGCAGCTGTTTATGGATGGTTTCGATCAGGCCCTGATGATCGGTCTCGGAGGCGGCTGTCTGGCGAAATATCTGCTGCAGGTCTTTCCTGCCGGCCGCATCGAAGTGATCGAATACCGCGCCAGCGTGGTCCGCATTGCCCAAAGCCATTTTGGCCTGCCTGCAGATCCCCGCCTGGAAGTCCGGATTGGCGATGGCGGCCAATTTGTCCGTGAGCAGGACAGGCAGCATGATCTGTTGCTGATCGACGCCTTCGACCACGATGCCATGTCCTCTGCGGTCAACAGCGAGGCATTTTTCGATGCCTGCCGGCAGTCTCTCGCGCCAAAGGGCATGCTGGTAATGAATCTCTGGGGCAGCAATAAAAAGGCTTTTGAACAAACCGCATGGTATCTCGGTCGTAGCTTTCACTGGCGGGTACTGTTCCTGCCGGTCAGGGCAAGGGGCAATGTCATTGCCCTGGGCTTTACGCAAACATACCCGGGAACGACACTGGCTGTACTGCGTGCCAAGGCGCAAATACTGGAACAATACAGCCGGATTGAATTTCCGGTTTTTCTGAATGATTTGAAGAAACACAATGCCGAAAGGTTTTTCAGCGTGATCAAGAAATGACTACCATGCCTGCCGATACGGCGACGGACATTTTTTCCTACCGGAAATACTGGGCGCAGCGCTTTGGCGTCACGCCAATGCTGCCCATGTCCCGGGAGGAGATGGACCAATTGGGTTGGGACGTCTGCGATATCATCCTGGTGACCGGTGATGCCTATATAGACCACCCCAGCTTTGGCATGGCACTGATCGGCCGGTTGCTGGAAGCGCAGGGCTTCCGGGTCGGGATCCTGTCACAGCCCAACTGGACCGATTGCGAGGACTTCTATCGCCTCGGTCGTCCCAATCTGTTTTTCGGCGTGACCGGCGGCAACATGGATTCCATGGTCAATCGTTATACCGCAGACAGAAAGATCCGATCCAACGACGCCTACACAGCCGACTGCGCAGCCGGCAAACGCCCGGACCGGGCGGTTACCGTCTATGCACATCGCTGCCGGGAAGCCTATAATGACGCGCCAATCATCATTGGCGGTATCGAAGCCAGCCTGAGACGCATCGCCCACTATGACTACTGGTCGGACAAAGTGCGCCGCTCGGTGCTGCTGGACGCCAAGGCAGACCTGCTGGTCTATGGCAATGCCGAACGACAGATCGTGGAAATCGCCCATCGCCTGGCCAATGGCGAAAACATCACCGAACTGCGTTTTATCCGCGGCACGGTGCATGTCTGCCCGCAGATCCCGGACGGGTGGACGATCAAGGATTCCTCGAGCATCGACAACCCCGGCCCGCTGCAGCCTCCGACCGATCCCTATCGCCAGGAACCCGGCTGCCAGGACCGCCCGGAACAGGCCAACGTGATCCGTCTGGAGAACATCACCAACCTGCAGCGCCGCGCCAGAACCGTGATCCGCCTGCCTGCCTATGAACAGGTCAGGGATGATCCCGTTCTATACGCCCATGCATCACGGGTCATGCATGGCGAAACCAATCCCGGTAATGCCAGAACGCTGCTGCAACGGCATGGCGCAAGGGACATCTGGATCAACCCGCCACCGATACCGTTAACCACCCGGGAAATGGATAGCGTCTTTGATCTGCCCTATTCACGCCTGCCGCACCCAGACTATGGCAACGCCAACATCCCGGCATTCGAAATGATCCAGCATTCGGTCAACATCCTGCGTGGCTGTTTCGGCGGCTGTACATTCTGTTCCATCACCGAGCATGAAGGGCGCATCATCCAGAACCGCTCGGAAAAGTCCATTCTTCGTGAGATCGAGGCGATTCGCGACACATCCCCCAATTTCACCGGCCACATTTCCGACCTGGGCGGCCCAACCGCCAACATGTACCGCCTGGCCTGCAAGGACAAGAAAATCGAACAGGCCTGCCGCAGGCCTTCCTGTGTCTATCCCGGCATCTGCTCCAACCTGAACACCAACCATCAACCCCTGATTCGCCTGTATCGTAAAGCCAGAGCACTGCCCGGCATCAAGAAAATCTTCATCGCCTCGGGACTACGCTACGATCTGGCGGTGGAATCACCGGAATATGTCAAGGAGCTGGTCACCCACCATGTCGGCGGTTATTTGAAAATCGCCCCGGAACACACCGAGACCGGCCCGCTGTCGAAAATGATGAAACCGGGTATGGGCACCTACGACCGCTTCAAGCAGATGTTCGACAAGTATTCCCGGGAAGCGGGCAAGGAGCAGTATCTGATTCCCTATTTCATCGCCGCGCATCCCGGCACCACCGACCAGGACATGCTCAATCTGGCGCTATGGCTGAAACACAATGGCTTCCGTGCCGATCAGGTGCAGGCCTTCCTGCCCTCGCCGATGTCCATCGCCACGGCCATGTACCATTCCGGCAAGGACACGCTGCATAAAGTGCGCCGCCGCAGTGATGACACTATCGCCATTCCCAAGGGAATCAAACAGCGGCGCCTGCACAAGGCCTTTCTACGCTACCATGATCCAGCCAACTGGCCGCTGTTACGGGCGGCGTTGAAAGCCATGGGCCGGGGGGACCTGATCGGCAATGGCAAGCGGCATCTGATTCCGTCTTTTCAACCGAAGGGCACTGCAGATGCGGAAAAGCGCCAGCCAGCCGGCAAAACTTCACGCAGTCAGCGTTTCAGGACACAGCAGACCCACGGCACCGGAAGAACGCGCAAAAAAGCGGGCAGGCAGGCAAAAAACGGAATCCGGCGAAAATAAAAAACACTTTGCATCAATTTCAATATCTGTATAATACTGTGTTCTTTGCTGGTGTAGCTCAGTTGGTAGAGCAGCTGATTTGTAATCAGCCGGTCGCGGGTTCGAGTCCCATCACCAGCTCCAAATCCCGGGTTTTCGTAGTTTCACCACTACGGAAGCCCGCAATTTTATGGTTGTAACGCGTTTTT
>JAJRWJ010000231.1 GCA_024276805.1 Gammaproteobacteria bacterium | reverse complement strand
GCTGCAATGACGATGTATCATCATAGCAGTTTTTGTTTGACGGAAACCAGCCATTTATGCATGTCCTCATGATAGGAAAGCAATACCGGGATGATCAGCAGCACCAGTATCGTCGAGAACATCAGGCCAAAAGCGATGGAGACTGCCATGGGGATTAAAAACTGTGCCTGCAGCGAGGTTTCGAACAACAGCGGGGTGAGGCCCGCGATGGTGGTCAGGGAAGTCAGAATGACCGCCCGCAGGCGCTGGCAGGACGACTCTATAAGCGCCTGGCGGGTACTCAGTCCGGTTTTTTTCAGATTCTGATAGAAGCTGACCAAAATGATCGAATCATTGACCACGATGCCCGACAGCCCAAAAAAACCAAACAGGGACAGGATGGTCAGATCGATATGCAACAGCAGATGACCGAACAGGGCGCCGATCAGTCCAAAGGGGATCGCCGCCATCACCACCAGTGGCCAGCCATAGGAGGCGAAAACCCAGGTCAGCACCAGATAGATCAGCGACAGCCCGATCAGCATGCCATAACGCATATCGGCCATGGTTTCCGCCTGATCGGCGGAACGCCCGGTGAAAGCATAGTCGATGCTGTATTGCGATGCCAGCCGCGGCAGTATGGATTGCTCCAGAGAGGCCAGGATGTGATTGGCATTGTTGACCCGGGGATCCACTTCGGCGGTGACCTCGATAGCCAGTTTGCCTTCGGCGTGGCGCAGCGCCTCGAATCCACGCCGGGGATGCCATTCGGCAACGGTGCTCAATGGCACCCTCTGTCCGGATGGCAGATAGATTTCCAGGTGCTGCAGGGCGGCCAGTGTTTCCCTGTCGCGGCGGGCAAGTTTTACGCGTACTTCGACTTCATCCGGACCATCCTGAAACAGCTGGATCAATTTGCCGTAGAACGCGCTGCGCAGTTTCTGCCCGAGGTCGGCTGTGGTCAGTCCCAGGGCTTCGCCGGCCGGGGTCAGTTTGTAGATCAGCTGGTTGCGGCCATAGGGCATGTCATCCTCGATGTCGCTGATGCCGGGAATGGTTCTGATGGACTCGGCAAGCGTTGTGGCAGCCTGTTTCAGCTGATTGGGATCAGCGCCGGTCAGGCGGATCGACAGGTCCCGCCCGGGCGGACCCACCATGCGCGTGGTGATGGTCAGGTTATCCAGCCCTGGCGGATGTACGATACGCTGTCGCCAGGCGGAGATGAAATCGGTGTTGCGAACATCCCGGTGATCCGGTTCCTGCAGTTCGATGGTCATCGCACCCAGGTGATCGCCCTGAAATTGTACCCGGCCTTTATCGGATATTCCCGTGCCATGCCGGCTGATGGCTATGGTGACCAGATTCTGTTCCGACAATCCGGCATCGGTTTCAGCCAGGGTGCGCTCCAGGTGCCTGAGGAAGCGATCGACTTCAGCGCGGGGGGTGCCCGGGACGAACATGGCATTGACATACAGCATGGTCGATTCAGGCGAAGGAAAAAAACGGAATTTCAGACGTTCGCCGGCCAGCAGGCCGACGGTGACGATCAGCAGTGCCATCACGATGCTCAGGGCAATGGCGCGGTAACGCAGTGTCTGGGTGATCAAGCGCTTGAAGAGGCCATGCTTGAAGGCATTGAATTTCAGGTTGAAGCGATCCTGCCAGCCATGTTCTGTTTTTCTGTGCATGTGCAGAAAAGAATGGCGGAGATGACTGGGCAACACCAGAAAACTTTCAATGACCGAGGCGATAATGACCGCAACGATCACCAGGGGAATGGCAAACAGAATTTTTCCAATCGGCCCGCCAATCAGCATCAGCGGGAAAAAGGCGGCAATGGTGGTCAGCGAGGAGGCCAGTACCGGTGCAAACATGCGCCGGGCGCCCCCCTCCGCGGCAAGCAGGGGTGCTTCCCCGTTCTGATAGTGCGCCAACGCATCTTCACCAACGACAATGGCATCGTCGACGATGATACCCAGGGCCATGATCAGGGCAAACAGACTGATCATGTTGATGCTGCCGCCGACCACATACAGAATCAGCAGCGTGGCCATGAACGAGATGGGAATGCCGGCCGCCACCCACCAGGCTACCCGGGCGCTGAGAAAAAGATACAGTATGGCAACGACCAGAAGCAGTCCACTGCCGCCATTTTTGATCAGCAGTTGAATACGATCCTTGATCAGCTGCCAGGTTTCATCATAGACCTGCAGGGTGATTCCCGGGGGCAGCGTCGCCTGGGTGTCATGCAGCCACTGCTGGAATATTTTCGCGGATTTCAGTGAATCGCCCTGTTCGGAGCGGCGCAGCACCATTTCCACGGCGCGCTTGCCGTCGACGCTCAGAGTAACCCCGCCTTTTTGATCCTGCCGCTCGATGTTCGCGATGGCGCCCAGTTCGATGCGGGTGTTGGCGCTGCTGATCACCGGCAGCATGGCGAAGCCCAGTTCGGTGCGGCGCTGTTCCAGGCTGCGCAGTTCCGTCGTGGCATCGCCTTCGCCGAAAGTTCCGGCCGGTATGTCCTGACTCAATTGCCGGATGCGTTCTCCGACCTGTTCCAGGCTGATGCCCAGATGCTGCAATGCCTGGTGCGAGATCTGGATGGCCAGTTCCTGGTCTGGCAGGCCGGCAATATCGACTTTGTCGATACCCCGGTCCAGTAACTGCTGCTCAAAGGCATTGACCAGCGTTCTCAGTTCCGCCTCCTGGGGCGGGCCATAGATCAGCAATCTGGCAACCTGTTCGTAACGGGCGATATTGATGACACTGGGTTCTTCGGCGTCGCTCGGCAGGTTGCGCAGTTCATCGACCTTCTGTTTTACCTGATTCAGGGCGACCACGATGTCGGTTCCTTCGATCAG
>JAJRWJ010000230.1 GCA_024276805.1 Gammaproteobacteria bacterium | reverse complement strand
GATCCGCTTCAGCGTGTCTTCCAGGATTTCGATGTCATTGTCGAAGGAGCCATGGGAGAGGTCGATGACATCGTTATTCAGGGAGGTAAGCACCTTGGCATCGGCTTTGCTGTAGACATGACGGTTGATCCTGCCTTGATCGAAGTCCAGCCATTTTTTGATCTCCCGAAGCTGGACCGTGTTGAATTTGCCATCCTCGGTCCTGGCGTGCTCGGTATCCCAGGCCGCGGCCATCCCCAGCAGCGGCATTTTATGGATATCTTCCAGGGCCCGGCTGACCAGATAGAGCAGGGATTTGTCATAGATTTTGGCAACGTCGTCGGCCAGTTCGCGTTCGTCATCCATGAGGTGAATGTGCAAGTTCTGTTTGTCGAGGATACCTTTGTTGTGGGCGTTGATATAGTGCCGGTTGGCAAATTCAATGCTGCAGGCGGGAGCGTAGAGTGTTGCGGAATTGACCGGCAGTTTGCGCTTGACCAGTTCATCCAGCCAGTGGCCGAGTAATATGGCGCCTGCCGAATGACCAAGCAAATGGATCTCCAGATCATGATCCGCACTGAGATCCTGCAGCGCCCTGGACAGGATAACCATGCCGCCGGGACGCACTCTGCCCTGCTGGGGATATCCCCGGACCGCGCGATCACTGGCGTACAGGGCGTTCTCTTTCATTTCCGACCAGATTCCGCGCACCAGAATACGCCGGGAGAATTTTTCTATGCCCCGGTCGATGGCGTCCCGCATCCAGTCCCAGCTACCCTGGGCACGCATGCTGTCCACATTCAGCCCGGCCTGGGTGAAGTCCCCTTTGACATAATCGGCGAGTTGATTGCCGATGCTTTCCAGCAGTCCCGTTTTCCAGGTGATGAACAACGGATAGATGCCGTTGGCCTTGAAATAGGGCGCCATGACGCGAATACGGTCGATGGATGCCTGCTCGTTGTTCAGGCCACCATGAGCATAGACGACGATCCTGCGATTCTCCCGGCTTTTGGCCAGCCATTGCTCGAGGTAGTCATGGCAGATGATTCTTGCTGAGTCATCGGGACTGGAGGCGCTGACCAGCGTAATGCGCGGCCGTCCGTCATTGGCGATCAGCAGGGTATGCTGGTAGGCTGTCTGTTCATCCCAGGGACGCACTTCCGGGTGCCGGTAGGCATAGCGCAGGGCTTTCTGAATGGTGCTGGCGCTGGGCTGGTTCTCCTCGGTGGCGAGCGATTGCAGAGACTGACTGGAAAAGGTCAGCGGGGCGGTCTTGTTGATGGGAGCGCCGCGCACCGCCACCCAGGCATCGGTGGCGTTTTTCACCCAGTCGGCGTAGGTCAGCACGGCAAAGCCATGGAATCCCCATTTCTTCCCCCAGGAATTTTGCACGATGAAACCGTCCGCGGTGTAGCCGACCACAGCGAAGGCATGCCCGCCGATTTTTTTCGTGGTCTGCCCGATCAGCGGCAGCTTTTTCTCTGTTTTCAGCCACCAGCCTTCATGCACGCCACAGGAACAGTAAATTGCCCCGACATCGAGTATTGCCGCCTGCATGTCGATCACGGAATTCTTGTTGATCCGGTAATAGACGCCAAGCGGCTGTCGTGTGGCTTCCTCTGGCCATTTTCCGTCCGGAACGGTGTCGTTGTTGGCGGTATAGGGCCAGGAAGTTTCGCTGCACACGCCGTGTCGATGCCAGCCTTTCATCGCACCGCGGCAGCTGGATCCCTGATAGTCTTCGCCATCCCATTCGTCATAGAGTCTGGCCATGTTGTACAGCATTCTTGGGCTGACTCTCAGTGCCTTGATATTGCCTGGGGCAGTGAAATTGCCCTGTTCGATATCGATGGCATCCCGCCAGATCAGGTAATTGATCACCGCTGCCAGGCCGAAGCCGGTACAGGCGCCTTCCCTGCCCTGATTGAGGATCATCCCGGCCTGCGTATAGGCTGGCAGCAGCAGCTCGATATGCTGTTCGGAAGGCCAGCGCGGGGACAGGGAACGCAATGGCGGTCGATATTCCCGGTCCCTCAGATCCAGACTGTCGGGACGCGCATCGAGTACTCTGTTTTTATAGGAAGCAGTTGGCATGACGCGTCTCCTGTCGTTAGATCAGTCTTGACGTTAGATATACGGGATAAGTTTGCAGCTTGTCAAGAAATATTGCCTGGTAGCTAAAATACAGTGTAGAAGTCGCGGCTGAAGCCGCTCCTACAGGATAATGAACACCTTCCCGAAGCATATCGACAACTGTGGGAGCGGCTTCAGCCGCGACTTCCAATAAATTGTATATTGTTGCTTTACTGTCAGCGATGCTTGTTGTGGTACCATGCCATCCAGGCAATACCAGCAGGAGGCAGTGGCTATGAGGGCGGAAAAAATACCGCAGCATGAACAGAGTTTCGATGAAACCGGGCTGGATTCAGACGGAAAACGACACGTTCTGATCAAAAAAGCCATCGAGATTTCTTCCCAGGATGCGTTCATGAATTATATCGAGGCAAGGCCGGAGGATAACGATGAATCCTATTTCTATCATACCCGCAGTGAAAAAAAGCAGATCGTACTGCATTTTACGATGGGCTATCTGAAGGGTGACATAGCCACGCTGAGCAAACACCGCTATCATGTCTCCGTGCCCTTTGTCATCGGCAGAAACGGCCACATCTACAATCTGTTTCATTCCTATTACTGGTCCTATCATCTGGGCAGAGGCGCCGTGGGAGGCAATGCCGTCCAGAGCAAAAAGACCATTGCCATCGAATTGTCCAACATCTGGCCTTTGCTCAGAGAAGGCAATGATCTGCTCACCACTTATGGGGATGTCTATTGCACCCTGGATCAGGAACAGTACTATTGGCGGCAATCCTTCAGGGGATATGACTATTTCGCCACCTTCAGCGAGGCGCAATATCGGGCCTTGATCGTCTTGCTGCGTTATCTGACGGCGAGGTACGACATAGCCAGGCGGATATTGCCGGAAGACATGCGCTATGTTGTCAGTCGCGATGTGCCGTCATTTGCCGGAATCGTCAGTCATGTCAATTATCGCGCGACAGGAAAAACGGATATCGGCCCGGCATTCGACTGGCAGAGAATAGCGGCCGGTCTGGAAAATTAGTGGCAAATGCAGGGTTAATCCAAGGCGGGAATCATTTAAGAAAACTGTCCGCCGAATCGCTGTTGCCCAGGTTGTCCACCCAGGAAATGGTGATCTTGTCACCTGTCTCGCCCGCTTCAGGAATAAACCATTTTTTGCTCATTGAAATTGACAGATATTGCCAATTTTTGCCATTATGGAAATAGATTTAAGCTGGTTTCCGTCTATAAATGATGGAAACCAATTCGGCACACGGATATGCCGACATAATCATATGCATGCAAGTCGTTGATTATGAAGAAAACAGCCAATCGCATCGGCTGTTTTACTGCTATAATCCCCCCCATGGATGGCTGAATATAGACGTTAACAAGTTAGTGAGGAGAATAATGGCGACAATGAATATTTCCTTGCCTGATCCAATGAGAGATTGGGTACAAGCACAAATTCAAACCGGCAAATACTCAAGCAGTAGTGATTACTTACGTGATTTGATCCGTCAGGACCAGGAAAGAAAAGATAATATAAAACGCCTTCAACAGGCCATCACGGAAGGCCTTGACAGCGGAATCGCTGAAGATTTTGACCTGAAAAAATTCCTTCAAGACATGCATACCAAGCATCTTGATTAGCCATTATAAACTTCTCCCAAGAGCACGCCTCGACCTGGAAGACATATGGCTTTATGGCGTCAATCAATGGGGACTAAAACAGGCCGAACACTATCTGGTGGAATTAGAGCAAAGCTTGCAACGTATCACTGAAAACCCTAAGCTTTGTCGTGAAAGGAATGAATTTACTCCACTAATACGTATTTATCATCATGGTAGCCACTTAATCGTCTATCTTATCAGCGATGATCATATTTTGATTATCCGCATCCTGCACGATAGCATGGATATGGATAAACACTTACAGACTTAGCGTCAAATACAGGATCAACCCCGGCGGCAATCATTTAAGAAAGCTGTCCGCCGAATCGCTGTTGCCCAGGTTGTCCACCCAGGAGATGGTGATCTTGTCACCTGTCTCACCCCCTTCGATCATGAAAGCGAAATAGGGATCCCTGGAGATCCCGGCTCCTATCTCCACGGTAGCGACAAGTTTGTCGTTGTGTCTGACGATCAGTTCTCTGATGAAGTGGGTTGCGATCAGTTCGCCACTTTGTTTGTCCCGGTTGCGGCCGGTCTCCATGGGATGGGCGATCAGCGTCCTGATTTGCGTCTTGCCGTCCTTGCGCTTGCTGCGGATTTTTATGCTGGACACGGGGCTCAACCTCCACAGCCGCCAAGGGTGACCTTGACTTTTTTCCTGGCGCGGAAATAACCATCGGCGGTTTTGACAATGGCGATGACATCACTGGTTTCGGCCATTTTCAGACGCGCGGAGAAATAGGCCATGGCCTTCGGCATCAAGTTCACACTGGCCACCAGCGGCACTGGATTGTTTGCCACGAAGACCCGGATGTTTTCCACATTGGCGAGACTGCTTTTCACGGTAAAGGGAACGACGGCGCCATCTTCAGCGATGCGTGGAATCTTTATGCTGATTTTTTTCGAATCGGTTATTTTGTGGTCACCATAGAGGCGCTGCAATGTATTCTTCAGGCTGGTTTCGGCGAAATGCTCTTCCCGCCATGCCGCCAGCGCCGCTTTTGGCAACCACAGGCTGAAAACCCAGGCACTGGAACAGGCCGCCAGGGCAAGTGTCTTTTTGATGAATGTTCTGCGCGTTTCAGACATCGATCTTTATAGGTTTGTTCAAAGTTGAAAAAATAACCAGCAGGCCGGGTCGCCGGCATGATTGCAAAAGCCTGTGATCTGTGGAGAGTATCTTCACAATGTCCAGAGATATTCCACGATAGCATCGATTTCCTGCTCGCTCAATAGCCTGTTTCTTCCGAAGGGCGGCATGCTGGTTTGAGGATTATACCGGGTGGCATCCCGGATTTGTGCTTTCAAGGCATCTTTGCTGGCAAAGCGGCTGCTCATGTCCGCCAGTGCCGGACCTATGTTGCCTGGCATGTCACCATCGGCTATGACATGGCATGCCAGGCAGTTGCCCTTGCTGCGCTGAAAAGCCAGCTGCCGGCCAAGAGCAAGGTCAATCCGGGGTTCGCCTGCGTCGGGCAGGGATGAACAGGCTGCCGAGAGGAAGGCGATGGCGCCATATAGAATGTAACGCTGCAAGGGATGGCATCTCATTGCTGACATTGTAGTCAATTATTCGCTTATGGTGTTATCCGTTGCCTGCATTTTCCGGGCGGTTGTCAAAAAGCTGCCGATATTCTCTGGCAGCCGGTTCCGGATCGCTATCGAAAATACCGCCGATCACGGCCAGAAGGTCGGCGCCGGCCTGCAGCAGGCTGCCGCCATTATCCGGGAGTATGCCGCCTATTGCCACGACAGGGACAGTCAGCTGCTGTCTGGCCCTGTGCAGCGTGGCCAGTTCCGCCGGCTGCGCAACAGGTTTTGTCGTGGAGGCAAAGAACCGGCCAAAAGCCACATAGGTAGCTCCTCCGGATTCAGCTTCGAGCGCTGTTTCCAGGGAGTTGTAACAGGAAATGCCGATAATGGCCGATTCAGGCAGAACCTCTCTGGCTTCGGCCAGCCTGCCATCCTCTCTGCCCAGATGCACGCCATCTGCGCCGATGCGACTGGCCAGTTCGATGTCGTCATTGACGATCAAGGGAACCCGTTGCCGTCGGCAGAGAAAGAGCAATTGCCGGGCCAGATCGTCACAGACATCATTTCTCTTGTCCCGATACTGGATGACCACGGCCCCACCCCTGATGGCGGCAGCAACATCGTGCAAAATCTGTTCTGTGGAACGATTCTCCGTGCGGGTGATGGCGTACAGACCGGTTCTTGGAAAAATCGACATCATTCGTGCATCCAGTACAGGCGGTTGGGAACATATTGTCCCTGTCCCGGACGATAACCGGCCGCCAATGAATTCCAGGTATACTCCTGGGCTTCCTGTATGGCAGTGACAGGGTCCAGATCCTGGGCGAGCATTGCCGCAATGCTGGCAGCCAGGGTACAGCCGGAACCATGATAGCTCTCCGGGAGTCTGTTCCAATGGAAGGTTTCAACATGGCGGCCATGCCGAAACAGGTGGTTGCTGACCGATACCGTCTGTTCATGCGCGCCGGTGATCAATACATAGTTGCAGCCCCGTGCCGACAGGTCGAGACCACAGCGTTCGAGGCTGCCGGATGCCGGCATCAGTTTGCTGGCTTCCTCGCTGTTTGGCGTTACAATGGTACTCAGGGGAAGCAATTCCAGGATGGCCTGGAGCAGGGCGCCGCTAGCCAGGTTGGCGCCTCCTCCTGCCGCCAGAACCGGATCCAGAACGACTTTGATATCCGGGTGCTGCAGCAGGAACTCGGCAATGGCCTGCGCCGTTTCGACATGCCCCAGCAGGCCAATTTTGATGATGGTGATCGGCATGTCGTTGAATATGCGCTGTGCCTGGGCGAGGATATCTTCCGCAGGCAGTGGCATCAAGCGATGGATATTGCCGGTATCCTGCTCGGTTAATGCGGTTATGACGCTGCAGGGATGGCAATGATGGCTGATCAAGGCTTCTATATCGGCCTGGATACCTGCTCCACCGCTAGGGTCGTGACCTGAGAAGCTGAGTACCACGGGACGCTTTCGATTCATGGACTGATTCCTGGAGACTGACGTGTTATTTAATAAACGGTCCTGATTTTAGCACTTTTGCATCGATCATTTTCAACCAGAGGACCTCTGTATTGAACAATAGCTTGAGTTTGATGGCGGATGAAAAAATAATGAAGATGTATCTGTGTATACCCTGCGGCTATCTTTATGATGAAACCAGGCAGCGGCATAAATGGCAGGAATTGCCTGAAGAGTGGCTGTGTCCTGAATGTGGCTGCAAGCGTGATCATTTTGTGGAATTCAGGCTGCAAGGCAGGCATAAAGGGCAGCAGTCAATCAATTTGATATACGATATCTGATCGACATTTTGCCCGGACTCTGTACACTTCCTGAAGCACCAAGGTTTTTGCGGCCATACCGGTCATGGATACGGCATGTCTTGTCGGCGGCATGGTCGTTGGTTTCAACATATTGCCTGAGTGGTCAATATCCGGAGAAAAAACCGCCGAGACGTTCAGGCCTGTTCCGCTGACCGGACGCGCATCGGCAGTACCGGGGAACATTGACAGACTTTCCATTTTACTTTTATCACGATTACACTAGAATTTCTATATTGTCCGGGGTTTTCCTCGTTGTAGCCAATAGCAGCCGCCTGTTTCTACTTTGTCAGTTGATAAAACCCTCGTTCAAGGATCGTCATTCCGGCATGGATTGCCGGAATCCAGACCCCAGGGATGGGTTTAAACTGACCATCCCTGGCACTGGATGCCAGATTCCCCCCGTTCTGGCCGGGGGCTGGCTCTGTGGGTGTGATGTGTTGTGGGATAATCTGACTAAAGTAGAACCATGCGTTGAATATTTCAGTATTCTGTTTTTTAAAGTCTGAAAGTTAGTGATCAATTTTCCATTATCGATCTGTTAAACATTGACCAACAGTAAAACATTTTCCGCCGCTATTCTGCCGGTTTTCGTCACAGCATTGCTTTACTATATCGCTGGACATCTGGCATTGCCTTTGGCCATGCCGCCCAGCTATGCGGCCGCGATCTGGCCGCCTGCCGGCATCGCTCTGGGCGCGCTTTTACTGTGGGGCAACAAGGTTCTGCCGGGCATCGTCGTTGGCGAACTGCTGATCAATCTGCAGACCTATGACAGTACACTTCTGACTTCATCTCCGAGCTCTTTTTTCCTGTTCATCGGCATTGGCGTCAGCAGCTCCTTGCGCAGTTGGCTGGGCGTTTATCTGATCAAGAGACTGATTGGCTTTCCCAATTCTCTGACATCCGCCCCGGTCATTGTCGCCTTTATCTTGCTGGCCGGACCCTGCGCTGCGCTGCTACCGGCATTGATCAGCACCACTATCCTGCAGATGCTGGGAATTGTCGACGCCGCAACATTCTGGCTGTCTTTCATGACCTGGTGGCTGGGCGACTGTATCGGTATTGCTGTCTTCACGCCGTTGTTTTTGATTGTCTCCGATCGATCCCGCCAGCGCCGGAAGTCCCGCTGCTTGTGGGTGGGTATGCCATTGCTGGCCACTTTACTGATGTCTGTGCTGGTTTGCTACTATGCCCAGCAGAGTGAAAATGACAGGCTGCGGGAAGTCATTGCCAGCAATGGACGCCTGTACGGCAATGCCCTGCTGGAAAAAATACAGGCACAACAAGATTTTGGCAATGCGCTGAAAAGCTTTATCGCCGCTTCCCTGCTGGTGACCCGGGAGGAATTCGCCACGTTCACTTCAACCTGGTTGTCCGCGCATCCCGAGGTGCGGCAGATAGCCTGGCTGGCCAAGGGCGGCAGCGGCAAGGGTATTGACCATGCGCTGGACGGTTGGCGGGATTTACACACTGTCTATGTGGCGCCTGCTCCGATAAATCCAGACAAATCAGGCCGGGAGTTTCCCTGGCAGCAGGATTTTCTGAATCACTGGAAAGCCTTGCAGAGCGCTGGCCAGGGAACCATGCACGGCATCCTGACTGTGTTGGAAGACCACTCCCGGGCGGGAAATTATTTATTGTATGCGCCATTGGCTACAGGGCAGACGACCGGTTTCATCGTGCTGGATGTGGAATTCGATGCCTTCATCGAGGCAAGCCTGAAACAATTCGATTTGCCTGCGGTGGCGCTGCAATTGACCGATGACAGTCCCTCCACGGGGGTGAAAATTCTGTATCGCTCGGAAAATTATCCCGAGATTTCCGATCCGCTGCAATTGTCGGTTCGCTATCCATTGGCAATTTCCTCGGGAGTCTGGACGCTGCAGGTTTCGCCAACCGCTGATTTTCTGGGACAGCACTACTCCTGGACCGTCTGGGGTGTGTTGCTGGCAGTGATGCTGTTTACCACGTTGCTGAGCATCGGTCTGTTGATTCTTTCCGGGCAGGCGGAACAGGTCAGGCTCAAGGTCGAGCAGCGTACCGAGGATCTGCATCTGGCCAACAGCAAATTGCAGGAAAGCGAGGCGCAGTTCCGGGAGCTGGTACAGAGTCAGGCGGCGATTGTCTGGCGTGCCGACCCCGAAACCTGGCAATTTACCTTTGTCAGTGACGAAGCCGAGAGCATCCTCGGTTATCCGGTCCGGCAATGGCTGGATGAACCGGATTTCTGGGTCAGGCACATCTATCCCGAGGATCGCGACTGGGTGGTTGCATCCTGCACCCGGCGTATCCAGCTGCAACAGAATCAAGAAATACAATATCGGATGCTGGCCGCCGATGGCCGCGTGGTCTGGATACGGGATGTGGTCAATCTGGTTGTTCAGGACAATCAGGTCAGGGAGCTGGTCGGCTTCATCAACGATATCACCGAACAGAAAGCCGCTGAAGAGCAGCTGCGCCTGGCGGCAACCACCTTCGAGAGTCTGCAGGGGATTTTCATCACCGACCGGGACGGCACGATCCTCCGCGTGAACAAGGCCTTTACCGACATCACCGGTTACAGCGCCGGGGAAGTGCTCGGTAAAAAGCCAGATTTCCTGAAGTCCAGCAGGGATAATCAGTCACTCTATGAAAGTTTTTGGCAGCAGCTGCTGGGTATAGACCGCTTCGAGGGGGAAACCTGGAACCGGCGCAAGAATGGTGAAATCTGTCCACTGTGGCAGACCGTTACCGCGGTAAAAGATGACCAGGGGCAAGTCACCCACTATGTATCGGTGTTTTCCGATATCACCGAAAAAAAACAGGCGGAAGACCGTATCCACAGCCTGGCTTTCTACGATCCGTTGACCGGCCTGCCCAATCGCCGCCTGTTGCTGGACCGGCTGGAGAAGGAGATCGCCATCGCCAAGAGGCACAGGAAATATGGTGCTATTATTTTTCTGGACCTGGATAATTTCAAGGTTTTGAACGATTCCCTGGGCCATCAGACTGGTGATGAACTGCTGATACAGGTTGCCATTCGTCTGGAAGTGGTGTTGCGCCAGGAAGATACGCCCGCCCGTCTGGGTGGCGATGAATTCGTCATTCTGGTGCGCGGCGACGCGAACAATACCACGGCAGCCTCGGACAATGCGCTGGTCATCGCCGAAAAATTGCAGAAAGCCATCAACAAACCCTATATCCTCCAGGATACGGAACAGTATTTCAGCTGCAGTATCGGTATTACTCTGTTTCCGGAAGATGGAGAGAGACCGGCTGATCTGCTGCAACAGGCGGATACCGCGATGTACCGCTCCAAATCCCGGGGCAAGAACACCATCAGCTTTTTTCATCGCAGCATGCAGGAAGCGGCCGATGCCCGCCTTTTCCTGGAAAATGAATTGCGCAATGCCTTTGTCCGCAAGCAGTTGTTGCTGCATTACCAGCCACAGGTGAACGACCAGGGAAAAATCGTCAGTGCCGAGGCTTTACTGCGCTGGAACCACCCGCAGAAGGGGCTGATTGCATCGACGGATTTTATCGATATTGCCGAAGACACCTGGCAGATCATTCCGATTGGCGCCTGGGCGCTGCGCGAGGCCTGTGCGCAGAAACAGCGCTGGGCAGCTGCCGGGGTGGAACTGGAGCATGTTTCGGTGAATATTGGTTTGCGGCAATTCCGGCACATGGACTTCGTGCGTCAGATTCAGCAGATCATCGAGGAAAACCGGATGATGCCCGGGGAATTGCTGATCGAGCTGACTGAAGCGGTGGTCAGTGACAATATCGAAGAAACGGTCCGGAATATGCGGGACTTGCAGACTCTGGGCGTTGGTCTGGCCATCGATGATTTTGGCACCGGTTATTCGTCATTGATCCATCTCAAGCAGTTGCCGCTGGATCAGTTGAAAATCGATCATAGTTTCGTGCGGGATATCGGCAGCGATGCCAATGACCGGATCATCGTGGAGACTATCATCGACATGGCCAGGAATCTGGGCCTGGAAGTCGTTGCGGAAGGGGTGGAAACAAAGCAGCAGGTGGATTTTCTGACCGCCAAGGGATGTACCATACTGCAGGGATTTTATTTTTCCAGGCCCTGTACCGCCGATGTCTTCACTGAATATTACCGGCAGTGGCAGCTTTCTTCCTGAGCGTCTGTCCGGTCGTGCTTCGGCCGCTTACTTGACGACAAAGTCAGCCAGCGTGCGCAACAGCGTATCGATATCCTTTTCCGTCTGCTCGGCGGTAATCTGCAGCCTGATTTCTTCCTCGCCCTTCGGCACCACGGGATAATTCAGGCCGGTAACCAGAATATGCCGGGCAAACAGATGTTCCACCAGTGCCGAGGTTTTTTCTGTGTCTCCCAGCAGTATGGGTACGATGGGATGTTCACCGGGCAGGGTTTTCAGCCCCAGACGTGCAATTCCGTTTCTTAACTGTGCTGCAAGCCTGCGTATTTTCTTCAGCATCTGTACGCCAGCCTCGCTGTCGGTAATGCGCAAGGCCTCGAGCGCCGCGGCCGCTTCACCCGGTGTGATTGGATTGGAATAAATATACAAGGGAGCCGTTTCCCGCAGGTAGTCGATGACTCTTGCACTGCTGGTGACATATCCGCCATTGACACCAAATGCCTTGCCCAGCGTGGCAATCAGTATATCCGCCTGGGCCCCGGTGACTTCCTCGCTACCACGACCGGTTGCGCCGCATGCACCGACGCCATGGGAATCATCGACGATGCTGATGATGCCCTCGGCAAAAGCGTCTTCATGGCTTTTACAAATGCCGATGATCTCCTTCAGCGGGGCATGATCGCCGCGCATGCTGAAAACGCCGTCCGTCACCAGACAGACCCGCTTGACACGGCCTCTTTGGGTTTTCAGGATATTTTCCAGTTCCTGCAGGTTGACATGCCGGTACACGGCCTTGGCCGCCGGCCGGGACAGGCGGATGGCGTTGATGATGCAGTTGTGATTGAGGGCGTCGCTGATGACCAGCGTTTCGGCATCGATAAACTGCGGCAGCACGCCCATCACCGCCGCATAGGCGGCGCTGAACACCATTGCCGCTTCACGACCGTGAAATTCCGCCAGCTTCTGCTCCAGATCGACATGTGCCTGAAACGTACCGCTGATGAAGCGTACCGCACCCGGTCCAACGCCAAATTGTTCACAGGCTTTGCTTTCCGCTGCAATGAGTCGTGGGTCGGCAGCCAGTCCCAGATAGGAATTGCTGTTCATGCGCAGAAAACCCTGTCCGTCGTAGCCCTGAAGATGATAGCGAGGCCCATAATGGTCATGGCCAGGGGTTCTGCCGGTGATGACTTTTTCCCGCCCCTTCGTCCGGCCTTGTTCCTGTAATGCGGTCATTTTTTGGGTGATAAAAGCTTCAATCTTGGTCAGGGCCATGGGATTGCTCCTGTTGCAATTGGCGCGCCAGTTTATCCAGCATGTCCTCCACCATCCCAGGCAAATCGAAATCCGGCTGCCAGCCCCATTCCTGGCGGGCACAGCTGTCATCCATATGCCGTGGCCAGGAATCGGCAATCGCCTGGCGTAACGGATCGACCCGGTAGGTGATGCTGAAATCCGGCAGGTGTTTTTGAATTTCCGCGGCGATCTGTTCCGGTGTAAAGCTCATCGCGGTGATATTGAAAGCATTGCGGTGCAGCAACTGACGGGCATCTGCCTGCATCAGGCGAATCATGGCTTGCAGCGCGTCGGGCATGTACATCATATCCAGCTTTGTATCGGGGCGCAAAAAGCATTGGTAATGGCCTTCGGTCAACGCGGCATGAAATATTTCGACAGCGTAATCGGTGGTGCCGCCGCCGGGTGGTGTACGGTAGGAAATCAATCCGGGAAAGCGTACGCCACGGGTATCCACCCGGTAGCGGTGTTGATAATAGTCGCACAGCAGTTCGCCACTGACTTTGCTCACCCCGTAGATGGTCGTGGGGCGCTGGATGGTATCCTGGGGGGTGTTGACGGGCGGCGTCTGTGGTCCAAAAGCGCCGATGGAACTGGGAAAGAACACCGCGCAATGCAGCCGGCGGGCGGTTTCCAGAACGTTGCACAAACCGTTGATATTGATGTCCCAGGCCAGTTGCGGATGTTCTTCGGCGAGCGCCGAAAGTAGCGCGGCCAGATGGAAAATTGTATCGATACGGTATTCCTGAACAATCTGTGCAAGTTTGTCGGCATCCCTTACATCGATAAAACAGTGTGGTCCGGAATCGAGCAACGCCTGATCCGGTGTTTTTTTATGGAAGGCGGCGAGTACCTGTTCCGCGCCATGGCGGCGGCGAAGTTCCGGCAGCAGTTCGGAGCCAATCTGTCCATTTGCGCCAGTGATCAGAATGCGTTGCATGGTAATGGTTTTGTTCAGAAAGGTTTGAGTACCGCCAGCAGGACAATGGCAAACAGAAACAGCACCGGAATTTCGTTGATCCAGCGGTAGAAGACATGGCTGTGTCGATTGCGCTCAAGCTTGAAATCGTACAGCCATTTGCCACAGAAGCCATGGTAAATCACCAGCAACAGCAACAGCAGCAGCTTGACATGCAGCCAGCCACTTGTCGCATAGAGCTCCCAGGCGTAATCGATCAGCATCCAGATGCCGCTCAGCAGTGTCAGGATCATGCCCGGCGTCATGATGCCGAAAAAAAGCTTGCGCTCCATGATCTTGAATCGTTCCCTGCCGATTTGATCGCCGCACATGCTGTGGTAGACGAACAGGCGGGGCAGATAGAACAGGCCCGCGAACCAGGTTACCATGAAAATCAAATGCAGCGCCTTGAGCCAGAGCATGGTCAATCCTCAATCTGTCGAGGTGAAAATAATGATGCTTGTAAATTGCTACTATAGCATTTTTTCGATGCTGTTTTGCATTTGCAAAACATCGAGAACGCCGGTCTTGCGCAGGATGATTTCGCCATCCGGTGAAATCAGGAAGGTGGTCGGGGTCAACTGCACGTTGCCGAAGGCGAGGGCATGGCGGCCGTGCAGATCCAGGGCAATGTCATAGGGAAGTCGTCTGGCTTTGGCCATGGTTGCAACATGGTTGGGTGGATCGTAATACATGGAGACGGCAATTATTTCCAGTCCGCGTTGATGAAACTTCCGGTATAGCCTGAGCAGATGTGGTATATCCAGTATGCAGGCGGGGCAGTCGGTTGCCCAGAAAGTCACCAGAACGGGCTTGCCACGCAGCGCCTGCAGGGCAATTTTTTTTCCGGTAATTGTGGTGAATTGCACATTTGGCGCTGCTGCGTTTGCCGGCAGGAGCCACCAGGCGGCTCCGGTCAGCAGGACGGCAAACAGCAGTCCGAGGCTCCACAGTCTATGCGCCATATTTACTGGTGCTGTGCCTTTGTTTGGCTGGCGGGAGATAGGCATCACAAAGCGCCCGGTACAAAGGCCTCGGGTTGAGCAGCCTGGAGGTGCCGGCGGCAATAAATGCCGTGGCCATCAGGGGTATCAAAATATCATGGCTGTCGGTCATTTCCATGACCATGACAAAGGAAGTGATCGGTGACTGCAGCATACCGGAAAAATATGCGCTGATGCTTAGCAGAATCATCGCCATGGGCGGCGCCAGCGGCAACCAGACTGCCAGATCGGCGCCCAGTCCCGAGCCGACGGTTATCGAAGGAACAAAAATACCGGATGGAATGCCACTGAAAAAAGTGGCGCAGGTGGCGAGCATTTTCAGTAACGGAAACCAGGGGTCCATGGTTTGATATTCCTGCAGAATGGATTGGGTTTCCTGATAACCGGTGCCAAAGGTGTGGCCATTGGAATAATAGCCCAATACAGCGATGATACTGCCGCAGAGAAAGGCGATGACGACGATTGGCAGGCGGCTGCGGTTGAGCAGGTTGCCGCCGCTGATGATGATCTTGCTGAACAGACCACCCGAGAACCCGCCGGCGATGCCGCACAAGGGGATAGCCAGCCAACTTGGTCCCCACGGCATGAACAGCGATTTTTCCTGCAAATAGATATAGGAATCCAGCAATACATAGGCGGTAACTCCGGCGAATATGATTGCCGTCAGAACCAGACTGCTGATCCGTTCTTCCAGTGCCCGGCCCAATTCCTCTATCGCGAAAACGATCCCGGTCAGCGGGGTGCTGAACATTGCTGCGAAGCCTGCCGCGCTGCCGGCCAGAATCAACCCCTTTTCCTGATACAGACTGGGAAATTTTACCGCTTTCCCCAGTGACGCCATGACCGAAGCTCCCACCTGCACCGCCGGTCCGCCAAAGCCGACCGAAGCGCCCGAAAACAACCCCATGATGGGCAGCAGCATTTTACCGGCTGTGATTTTCAGGGAAATCAGCCTGGCCCGGTCGTCCAGATTGGTGGTGATTTCCAATGCGCTCTTCACCTGGGGAATGCCGCTGCGTTCACTGCCCGGGAAAAAACGAAAAGTCAGCCAGGCGGTAAGACTCAATCCCAGTGGGGCGATGACGAAGTTGAACCAGGGGTAGAGCAGGGCGACAGTGCGATAGGTTGCGCTGACCCATTCACTTAAAACAGTCATCATGACGATCAGCAGCCCAACCAGGATGGCGCCCAGCCAGAACACCAGACGCTGCTTCCAGGCAGTGACGGAAAACAGGAAATTGGCTGATGAAGGTTGTTCGGGCATTGGATGTTTTTTATGTGACGGGACTTTGGAAATTTAGCCGCAGGTGGATGAAACATACCGCTTCCTTGGTCGTTCCAGGGTGGCGAGAAACCCTGCAAGCCTTTGTTGTGATCCAGTGCAAGGATTTTCCCCGCTGCCGGTCAGACATGAGTAATGTATGGAAACTCAGTCAGGTGGAAATCAAGTTCCGAATATTGGGCGGTTTTAAGTAAATAAATTATAACAAAGCTGTTAAAATAATAGGTTTTGAATCTAAATCCTAGTAATCTGAAAATGCATAAAATTCTTATTTCGGACAAATTAGCCGAAGCGGGCATCAATTTTTTAAATGAACAACCAGGCTTTCAGGTGCATATCGATACCGGAATCGATGAACAGCAGCTCTGTGACATCATCGGTGAGTATGATGCGCTGTTGATTCGCAGCGGTACGACTGTAACAGAAAAAGTACTGCAGGCGGGTAAAAAACTGAAAGTCATCGGTCGCGCCGGCATCGGTGTGGACAACATCGATGTCAATGCCGCGACTGAACGGGGCGTTATCGTCATGAACACTCCGGATGCCAATGCCACCACCACCGCGGAACTGGCTATCGCGCATATCATGTCCCTGAGCCGGCATCTGCCGCAGGCGGACCGCTCCATTCGCGCCAGAAAATGGGAGCGATCCAAGCTGATGGGCACCGAACTGGCCTACAAGACACTGGCGATCTTTGGTTTTGGCACGATTGGCCGGATAGTCGCAGAGCGCGCCCTGGGTCTGAAGATGCAGGTCATTGCCTATGATCCCTTCGTGACCGCCGAAGTGTTCGACCAAATAGGAGTGGAAAAAGTCGAACTGGATGACTTGATTGCCCGTGCCGACTATCTGACGCTGCATTGCCCGATGAACGACAACACCCGTGGCGTGATCAATGCCGAGCGCATCGCGGCAATGAAAAAAGGTGCGCGCATCATCAACTGCGCCCGCGGTGGCCTGATCGATGAGGCGGCCCTGTATGTAGCGTTGAAGAGTGGCCATCTGGCAGGCGCCGCCCTGGATGTCTACCAGAAGGAGCCACCTTCCGATTCACCCTTGCTGGAACTGGACAATATCGTCTTCACCCCGCATCTTGGCGCCTCCACCAGTGAGGCCCAGGTTGCCGTGAGCGTCGAAATAGCCCGCCAGGTAGTGACCTATCTGAATACCGGCGAAGCGGTCAATGCCCTGAATCTGCCCAGACTGTCGGCCGAGGAGCTGCACAAGTCCCAGCCGTTCATGACCATGGCGCATATTTTGGGCCGCACCCTGGCGGGTCTGGCCATACACCCACTGGAGCGTCTGGAGATCGCATTGTTTGGCAGGGCCGCCGAAGTCGATGTGCATATCGTTTCCATCGAAGCACTGGTCGGCGTGCTGGGCGAACAGCTGTCGATTCCAGTGAACCGTGTCAATGCCGTCAATCTGGCCAAGCGGCAGGGTATCACATTGACCGAATCACGTACCGAAGAGGCTTTCGACTACGTTTCCCTGATCCGGCTGACCGGATTCTACAATGGCGCATCCCTGTCGCTTGCCGGAACCTTGCTGGGTGGCAGGCATCCACGTCTGGTCAGTATCGATCACTATGAAATCGAGGTGGTGCCCGAGGGCACCTTGCTGATCACCCGCCATGAGGACAAGCCGGGGGTCATCGCCGCACTGGGTTCTGTCTTGGGCAATGCCAATATCAATATAACCCGCATGCAGGTGGGGGTCGCCGACGACAATCAGATGGCGATGGCGGTCATCAGTGTTTCCGGGCCGTTGCCGGAAGATGTCATGGCCGGTGTCTGCGACATACCGGCAGTGCAGCAGGCAACGCAGATCGTGTTGTAAAATGCCTCAGTCACATAACCTTGTCTGCTTCGACTGCGACAGCACTCTCAGTGCAATCGAAGGCATCGATGAGCTGGCCAGACGCTGCCGTGTAGGAGAACAGGTGGCGGAATTGACCAATATCGCCATGGATGGCGAGTTGGCGCTGGAGGCGGTCTATGCACGCCGCCTCGAGTTGATCCAGCCCGACCTGGCGGCGATACAATGGCTGGCCCGGCGCTACATCGAGGAGCTTGTCGAGGGGGCCGTGGAAGTGGTCAAGGCGTTACAGGGCAGTGGCAGACAGGTGCATGTCATCAGTGGCGGCATACGCCAGGCCATCCTGCCGCTGCTGGCCAGGCTGGACATCGACGAGGATCATCTGCATGCCGTCGAGGTGTATTTTCATGTCGATGGCAGTTACCGGGGGTTCGATATCGATTCGCCCCTGGCGCGTAGCGGCGGCAAGGCGGAAATCTGCCGACGGCTGATTGAAGACGGTGGTTCGCTGGTGATGATCGGCGATGGTCAGACCGATCTGGAAGCGAAACAGGCCGGAGCATATTTTATCGGCTTCGGCGGTGTCGTCGAGCGTGCCGCGGTGCGCCGCCAGGCGGACCGCTTCGTTGCCGACAGCAATCTGCTGGCGGTTCTGGATTATATTCCGGCGTAGAATGGCTTGTAGGAGCGGCTTCAGCCGCGATTTCAATGTCTGGCTTCCGCAATGGCATAACAGCCTGTCTGGCCAAAAACAGAATTCGCTTGCAATGCGCTTCTGACCTCTCTCCCTGGGACGCCGTGAACCCGTCCCAGGGGAGCTTGACCAGAGCATCCTTGCTGCCGACAGCCACGGATAGAAGCCCGAAGCACATCATTCCTGTGAAAAAGCGTCCTCGACGACCACCTCTTGCAGAGGTAATTGCCCGCCTCTGGGCAACGCAGGCTGCACGGCCTTGCCAATGACCACGAACAGGGCGATGACATGATCCTCCGGCAGATTGATCAATCTGCCCACTTGCGCAAAATCGAAGCCGTCCATCGGGCAGGAATCATAGCCCATGTCCTTTGCTGCCAGCATCAGCGTCTGTGCGGCAATCCCGCAGGAGCGCATCGCCTCGTCGCGCTGAACCTGTTCCTTGCCGCGATAGTAATGATCGATGGCCGGCAGGATAAAATCCTGCACTTCCCGGGGGGCATTTCGCCAGTACCGTTGCGGCTGCTTTTCCCAGGCCTTCAGATCCGCGCAGAGGATGATCAGCAGCGAAGCGTCGGTGACCTGTGCCTGATCCCAGGCGGCCACACGAATTCTGCGGCGCAGATCCTGGTCCCGTACCACCACGAAACGCCAGTTCTGGATGTTGAAGGCAGTAGGTGACAGCATGGCCAGAGACAGGATTTCTCTGATTTCATCCTCACTCATGGTGTGTTTGGGATCATATTGCTTGACCGCTCTGCGTGCTGCTATGGCCTGTCTGGTTTCCATTGTTTATGTCTCCACATGGTCAAAAAATGGCTATTATAAAAGATTCCAACGGAAAAGGACTGTCTGCCGACAGGCAAAGGTTTTCCTTCCAGTGCCTCGGGCAAAACGTAGCGTCCTGACGCAACAGCGTTCCATGAATGGGTGTATATGGACGCTATCAAATTAGTGACAACACGATTTTCCATCGGAATTCGATCAGCCTTTGCAGTTAATGTTAAAATCAGCTGCATCGACCAGAGTGTTCGCGCAGCAAATTCTGTTTTGCAAAACTTCTCAATCCTGTTCCCGCCAACAGGCGGGGCATGCATGTTCCAGATTTTGCGGCGCGAAGTGTATTGATTCAGAATATATTTTAGAGAGAGATCATGGCAGGACATAGCAAGTGGGCGAATATCAAGCACCGCAAGGGAGCTCAGGATGCCAAACGGGGCAAAATCTTCACCAAGCTGATTCGGGAAATCACCGTTGCCGCGAAGCAGGGTGGAGGCGGCGACCCGGCCAACAATCCCGCTTTGCGTTCGGCGATAGACAAGGCGCTGGGCGCCAACATGAAACGCGATACCATCGACAATACCATCAAGAAGGCCACCGGAACCCAGGAAGGGGTGCATTATGAAGAAGTGCGCTATGAAGGCTATGGCCCCGGAGGCACCGCGGTCATGGTCAATTGCCTGACCGACAATCGCAACCGCACCGTTGCCGAAGTCCGCCATGCTTTCACCAAGGCCGGCGGCAATCTGGGTACGGATGGCTCGGTGTCTTATCTTTTCAACAAGGTGGGAATACTCAGTTATCCCGCTTCGGCCGATGAAGACGCCATCATGGAAGCGGCACTGGAGGCGGGTGCCGAGGATGTGCTCGGCAACGACGACGGATCCATCGATGTCATGACCACTCCGGAAGACTATTTGTCGGTCAAGGAGGCGATGATAGCGGCCGGATTCCCTCCGGAGTATGCGGAAGTCACGATGCAGGCAACGACCAGCACGGATCTGAATGCCAAAGAAGCGGAAAAAATGCTGCGTTTGATCGACCGGCTGGAAGATCTGGACGATGTCCAGAATGTTTATTCCAATGCCGAAATCAGTGATGAAATCCTCGCCGAACTGGAATGACCGCTATTATATTACTGTATATTACTGGTATGAAAAAACTTGATGACAATGATTGATAAGCAGCATCATAACCAGGAAATAAGAGCGGCTTCAGCCGCGATTTCTACTGGCCAGCGTTCTGGTGGCCACTGTACAATCATACCAGTGGACCACCCTGTGCCGTGCCTGGCCGGCATCGAGCAAACCCGGGTTTTACTGAAATCGCGGCTGAAGCCGCTGCTACGGCGCTTTGATATCATTCCGATGTGGAAGTGGTTTGCTTGCAATGACAACTGACAGGAAAATGCCGGGAATGCCAAAAACTTGCCTGGAAATATTACCATGAAACGCATTCTCGGCATCGATCCGGGTTCCAGGATCACCGGTTATGGCATCATCGAAGAGACGCAGAACGGCTTGAAATATATTGCCAGTGGCAGTATCCATGTGCGTGGCGAGGCACTGCCGGAGCGCCTCAAGCAGATTTTCGACGGCGTCAGTGAAATTGTCCGGCAGTTCACCCCGGATCAACTGGCCATAGAGCAGGTATTCATGCACCGCAATGCCGATTCCGCCCTGAAACTGGGTCAGGCGCGTGGCGCCGCAATCTGTGCCGCGCAGGTCAGAGGTCTGCCGGTGTATGAATACGCGGCAAGGCAGGTGAAACAGGCGCTGGTGGGCAAGGGCAGCGCCGAAAAAAGCCAGGTACAGCATATGGTTAAGATTCTGTTAAGCTTGACAGGGGATATTCAGACCGATGCCGGCGATGCCCTGGGGGTGTGTCTGTGTCATGCTCATCATCAGCAGACTGCGCAGCGCATGCTGCGTGCAGGAGTATGATTTGATCGGTTTTCTACGCGGGATATTGCTGGCCAAGGCGCCGCCGCAACTGCTGCTGGATGTACACGGCGTCGGCTACGAAATAGAAGCGCCGATGACCACGTTTTATGATCTGCCGCCGACAGGCCAGGAAGTCAGCCTGCACACCCATCTGGTAGTGCGTGAGGATGCACAGATCCTGTTCGGCTTCGGCAGTGAAACGGACCGGGCGCTGTTCCGGTTGTTGATCCGGGTCAACGGCGTTGGGCCAAAAATGGCCCTGACCATTCTCTCCGGATTGACCGCTGGAGAATTCAGTCGCTGCATTGCCAACAGTGATACGCCGGCACTGGTGCGTTTACCCGGTGTCGGTAAAAAGACCGCGGAACGGCTGATCATCGAAATGCGCGACCGACTGCCGGGTCTGGAAGCCAATACTGGCTCTGTCGAAGGGGCGGCAGGAGCAGTGGTTTTTTCCAATGACCCGAAACAGGAGGCCATCAGTGCGCTGCTGGCACTGGGCTACAAGGCGCAGGATGCCGGCAGAATGGTGCACAACAGTGCCGCGGAAGGCAGCAGCTGTGAAGAAATAATCCGTTCGGCCTTGCAGGGTGCAGCCAGGAAATGATAGAAAGCGACCGTCTGGTCACTGCCCATGACAGTGGCGATGAAGAACGCCAGGACCGGGCGATTCGCCCGCGCAGACTGGCGGATTATATCGGCCAGGTGGAATTGCGCCAACAGATGGAAATTTTCATCCAGGCCAGCAGAGCGCGCCAGGAGGCGTTGGACCATGTGCTGATCTTCGGGCCGCCCGGGCTGGGCAAGACCACGCTGGCCAATATCATCGCCAACGAGATGGAGGTCAACATCCGCCATACCTCCGGACCGGTGCTGGACAAGGCCGGAGATCTGGCGGCACTGCTGACCAATCTGGAAGCCCATGACGTGCTGTTCATCGATGAGATTCACCGCTTGAGTCCGGTCATCGAAGAGGTGCTGTATCCGGCGATGGAGGATTACCAGATCGACATCATGATTGGCGAGGGGCCGGCCGCGCGTTCCATCAAACTGGATCTGCCGCCGTTCACGCTGGTCGGTGCGACTACCCGGGCCGGCCTGCTGACCTCGCCGCTCAGGGACCGCTTCGGTATCGTGCAGCGTCTGGAGTTCTATGCGGTCGATGAACTGGCCCGCATCGTATTGCGCTCGGCCAGGGTATTGGGAATCGCCCTGGATCAGGCCGGCGCCGATGAAATCGCCCGACGTTCCCGGGGCACGCCACGTATTGCCAATCGGCTGCTGCGCAGGGTCCGGGATTATGCCGAGGTTAAATTCGATGGCAGTATCCTAGAGGATATCGCCCGCCAGGCGCTGACCCTGCTGAAGGTCGATGACAGCGGCTTCGATGCGTTGGACCGCAAGTTGTTGAAGACCATCATCGACAACTTCGCTGGCGGCCCGGTCGGCCTGGACAGTCTGGCTGCTGCGCTCAGTGAAGAGCGCGGCACCATCGAGGATGTATTGGAACCCTACCTGATCCAGCAGGGGTTCATCATGCGCACCCCCAGAGGACGGGTGGCGATGCCAAGCGCCTATCTGCATTTTGGCCTGCAGCCGCCGCGGACAAATGGCGTTACCGAGGATTTGTTCGATTGACAGGAAGATTTTCTATGCTGATTAGCAATACAGGCACAGGCACGCTGCGTCATGAATGGCTGCCTGGGAGGAGCGCTTGCTGATGAAAAATTCATTGTTGCACTACCACAGGCGCATGCCATTGCTGTTGCTGATGCTGTTCATTCTGGTCAGCAGCGGCTGCGCGAAAATACAGGCCAGAAAACGCGCCGACCTGTTCAAGTCGACGCTGGATACCTACAGCGCAATGATTCGCTGGGGTAATTACAAACAGGCGGGAGCCTACATCAAAATGCGCGACGGTGAGCCACAACAGCCTGACCTGCAGTACCTGAAACAAATTCATGTCACCCGTTACGATATCGTGGAACAGGTCGCCATCGTTGATGACCAGGAAGAAGACAAAGAGCCTGCAGAGATTTCTGTTACCTCGGAGATCGACTACTACCATGACAGCGATCCGCGGGTAAAGAGTCTCGACTACCAGCAATTATGGTGGTATGACGACAAGTTGAAGAAGTGGTTTCTGGATGGCGATCTGCCCGGTTTTCAGTACCACGGCAGGCAATAAGCCATTGTTATCAGGGTAAGTTACATTGCAGCAGTCAGTAAAATCACCATTCCTTTGGCCGGTCAGGGTCTACTATGAAGATACCGATGCCGGCGGTGTCGTCTATTACGCCAATTATTTAAAATTTTTTGAACGTGCGCGCACGGAAATGCTCAGAGATATGGGCTACGAACAGGATCAACTATTGGAAAATTCCGGCATTATCTTCGTCGTCCGCGCCGTGCAGGTGGATTATCTGCGCCCGGCCCGATTCAATGAACAGCTGCAGGTCAGCGCGGAAATTTCTCTGCTCAAGCCGGCAAGTCTGACTTTCCGGCAAGCGGTCACGCGGGCCGATGAGCTGTTGTGTCAGGGATCGATCCGTATTGCCTGCCTCGATGCGAACAGTATGCGACCGAAAATCATTCCCGAACAATTATTGGCACGGTTAAAAAATGGCTACTGATCTCTCCCTGTTTCATCTCATTGCCCAGGCCAGCTTCGTCGTACAGCTGGTGATGCTGATTCTGCTTGCGGCATCGATTGCTTCGTGGACGTTCATTTTCACCAAACGCAAGGAGCTGCTGCAGGCGGCAGCCGTCACCGAGGAGTTCGAAGAAGCCTTCTGGTCGGGTGGCGAATTGACCGAGCTGTATAAAAAACTGACCGGCAACGGTTTTACACCGGAAGGCATAGAAAAAATATTTCTGGCCGGCTACAAGGAATTCTCCAGAATGCGCCAGAAGGCCGATGTCAGTCCGGTCGTGCAGGTGGAAAGCGCCCAGCGCAGCATGCGCATCGAACTGACCCGGGAACTGGAACGCCTGGATGAACGGCTGCCGTTTCTGGCCACGGTCGGGTCCACCAGCCCCTATGTGGGATTGTTCGGCACCGTCTGGGGAATCATGAATTCGTTTCGCTCATTGGGCAATGTCCAGCAGGCGACCCTGGCGCAGGTCGCGCCAGGCATTGCCGAGGCCCTGATCGCCACGGCCATCGGTCTGTTTGCGGCTATTCCCGCGGTCATTGCCTACAATCAGTTCGCCACCCGTCTGGAGCGGCTGGCCGGACGCTATGAATTGTTCATCGATGAATTCGTCGTGTTGCTGCAGAGACAGGCGCACAGCTGATGGCGAAGCGCGGTATTCGCAGAAAACCCATGGCGGAGATCAATGTCGTTCCATACATCGACGTCACGCTGGTGTTGCTGATCATCTTCATGATCACGGCGCCGTTGTTACAGACCGGCGTGGACGTGGATCTGCGCCAGGCGGAATCGGAAACGGTCAGTCAGGAGCAGGAGCCGCCGGTGGTCGTTTCGATCGACAGGCAGGGGCAGTATTTCATCGACATCGGCGGTAAGGGCGACGAGCAGGTCGAAGCCAGGGAACTATTATTGCTCGTCAAAGCCAAATTGCTCAATAGCCCCAAAACCCGGATCTATATCCGCGGCGACAAAGAAGTCGATTATGGTGCGGTGGTCACGGTCATGGCGGCCCTGAAAAATGCCGGAGTCCCCAGCGTCGGGTTGATGACCAGGCCATTTTTGCAGAATTGATGAACATGTCTCGGGAAACCTGGATTGCTTTTTTCAAGGCGCTGGCGTTGCATGGCTTGCTGCTGGGCTTGTTTGTTCTGAGTTTTGTCCGCCAGCAGACGCAGCTAAAACCCCAGCCGCAGCCGGAAATCATTCAGGCATCGGTGCTTGATGAAACGCAGGTCGAGGAGCAGGCAAAGCGCCTGCGGGAACAGGAAGAACAACAGCGCAGTGCCGAGCGAAAGCGCCAGCAGAAAATTGCCGAGGAACTGCGGCGGGAAAATAAACGTCTCGAGCAGATCAGGCAGAAAAGAATTGCCGCCGAGCAACAGGCGAAGAAACAGGTGCAGATCAGAAAACGTGCCGAGCAGCAGGCGAAAAAGGCCGAGCTTGCCAGGCGCAAGGCACTGAAAGCGGCGCGCCAGGCAAAAATCAGGCAGCAGAAGGCCGAGGAAAAAGCCCGTCTGGAGGCAAAGCGGCAGCGAGAAGCCAGGCTCAAGGCGGAACAGCGGCGTAAACAGGAAGCCGAAGCGAAAGCCAGGGCGGAGCGGGCCAGGCGGCAGGCCGAAGAGGCCAGACAGGCCGAACAAGCGAAGCGTCAGGCGGCCGAGGCCCTAGCGAAGGCTGCGCGACAGCAGAAGGCCAGGCAGAGCGCCGAAATTGCCATTCAGCGCAAGGTCAACCGCAGCTGGATACGACCTAAGACGGTGCGCAAGGGGCTGCAATGTACGATTCGCGTCAAGCTGCTGGCCAGTGGTGACGTCATGCAGGCAGTGGTCGTGCAGGGCAGCGGTGATCCGATATTCGATCGTTCCGCGGAAAATGCCGTGCGCAAGGCATCGCCGCTGCCGGTGCCTTCCG
>JAJRWJ010000229.1 GCA_024276805.1 Gammaproteobacteria bacterium | reverse complement strand
TCCTCCTCGCTGCGCGCGACATAGATGTTGCCCTGCTCATCATACCAGGCGGGGATCCGGTGTCCCCACCAGATCTGTCTGGAGATGCACCAATCCTGAATATTGCGCATCCATTCGAAATAGGTGTTTTTCCAGTTGTCCGGAACGAAGCGGATGTCGCCGTTTTCCACCGCGGCGATTGCCGGTTTTGCCAGGGGCGCCACTTTCACATACCACTGATCGGTCAGAAACGGCTCGATGATGCTGCCGGAGCGGTCGCCACGGGGCACCATCAGCTTGTGATCGACAATTTTTTCCAGCAGCCCCTGCTCCTGCAGATCGGCGATGATACGTTTGCGCGCTTCGATGCGATCCAGGCCGACATACTGCTCCGGGATCAATTGCTCTTCATCCGGCGCATTTGCGCGAATGGCGGCGTCCGCGGTAAAGATGTTGATCAGGCCGCCATGGGGAAGCTCCTGCAGGGCGCTCATGTCTCGATGGCGCAGCCAGACATCGTAGTCATTGAAATCGTGCGCCGGCGTGATTTTCACACATCCGGTGCCGAATTCGGGGTCGACATGCTCATCGGCGATGATCGGGATGCGCCGCCCGGTCAGCGGTAATTCGACAAATTCGCCGAGCAGGTGCTTGTAGCGTTCATCGTTGGGATGAATGGCGACCGCCGCGTCACCGAGCATGGTTTCCGGACGGGTCGTGGCCACCACCAGCTGTCCTGTGCCATTGACCAGCGGGTAGCGCATGTGCCACAGCCTGCCGTTTTCCTCTTCGGACAGCACTTCGAGATCCGAAACCGCGGTGTGCAGTACCGGGTCCCAATTGACCAGGCGCTTGCCGCGATAGATCAGGCCCTCTTCATAGAGCCGCACGAACACCTCCCGCACGGCCCTGGAAAGCCCTTCATCCATCGTGAAACGTTCCTTCGACCAGTCCAGGGAAGCTCCCATTCTGCGCAACTGTCGGGTGATCGTGCCACCGGATTCCTCCTTCCATTGCCAGACTCTTTTTATGAATTTCTCACGGCCATAGTCATGACGGGTCTTGCCCTCGGCATCGAGCAGGCGTTCCACGACCATCTGCGTGGCGATGCCGGCGTGATCGGTTCCCGGCTGCCATAACGTGGCCTTGCCCTGCATGCGCTGTAAGCGGATCAGGGCATCCATGATGGTGTCCTGGAAGGCGTGCCCCATGTGCAGGCTGCCGGTGACATTGGGAGGGGGAATCATGATGCAGTAGGGTTCACCGGTCATTCTGGCGGTGAAGTAGCCATTGTCTTCCCAGGTTTGATACCAGCGCTGTTCAATTGATTTGGGGTCGTAGGTTTTTTCCATGGATGCTGTCGTTTTCTTTTGCGATAGGTTTTGAATGCCGATGCTCTGCCGGCTGTGATTTGTTGATCTGCGGCTGCAGACGGTTAAATTTACTGATTTACATCTTTACACTCTACAGTCACCGGGATGTCTTGATGGAAGGAAAACAGCAAATGCGAATGGCCGTGCGCTTCATGGTCGATAACTTTCCCTGCACCGGGATGGCGCCCAACGGGCAATGCCGGTGCTAACTGTTCATTTTGTGAGTGGAAATTGCCAGTTGCAATTGTTGATAATGGCGATAACGCTGCCTGCCGGCCTGTTTTACACGGTCATCGGCGTTGAGAATTTCCAGAATCCGCTCAGTCTGCTCCAGATTGTCAGGGGTATGCGATGACAGATTGACGATGATCCTTTGCCAGTTTCGTGGAGCGCCGCCGGTGCCGATCAGAATGTGGACGGCATCCGCCGGCGCTTCTCCGTCGTGGATCTGATGAGGAACAAAGCTTCCCGCGCGGAATGTCCAGAGCAGATCGTCCAGCAGTTTGTTTTGCCTCTCCGACTCGGTCAGCAGGTACAGGTATTCGCCATTTCGATAGGCTTTTTCCGCCAGTTTGCAGGCAAATATGCAGCGCGCCTGTTCCGATGTCGATGACAAAATATAGAAACTGACCTCAGGCATTGGTCCGGTCGAGCAGATACTGCATCAGCAACGACACCGGGCGGCCGGTTGCGCCTTTGTTTTTGCCGGTACGCCAGGCGGTTCCGGCAATATCCAGATGCGCCCAGCGATAGTCTTCGGTAAAGTTGGCCAGGAAGCATGCCGCGGTAATCGTTCCGGCGTCGCGGCCGCCGATGTTGGCCAGGTCGGCAAAATTGGATTTCAGCAGTTAATGATATTCCTCCCAGAGCGGCAGCTGCCAAACGGGGCCGCACGCTGTTTCACCGGCAGACAGCAGAGCGCGGCACAGTTGTTCGTCATTGCCCAGCAAACCGCTTGGAACCCTGCCCAGTGCGACCAGGCAGGCGCCAGTCAGTGTGGCCAGGTCGATGACCACATCCGGGTTGTATTTTTTCGCATAGGTCAGCGTGTCGCAGAGGATCAGGCGGCCTTCGGCATCGGTATTCAGGATTTCAATGGTCTTGCCGAGCATGCTGGTGACGATGTCCCCCGGTTTGTTGGCATCACCATCGGGCAGATTCTCCGATGACGGTATGAGGCCGACCAGGTCGACTGGCAGATTCAGCGTGGCAGCGGCGGCCATGGTTCCTAGCACCGCCGCACCACCACACATGTCGTATTTCATCTCATCCATGCCGGCGCCGGGTTTCAAGGAAATTCCACCGGCATCGAAGGTCAGGCCCTTGCCGATCAGGACGATCGGTTTGCCGCTGTCTTCCGTACCCTGATACTCGACGGTGATCAGTTTGGCAGGTTGCCGGCTGCCGCGGGATACAGAAAGTAAGGCATCCATACCCAGCTGTTCCATATCCTCTTCGTCAAGAATTTTGACGCTCAGTCGGTGATGTTTTTCGGCGAGTTTGCCGGCCTGTACGGCGAGGTAGGTCGGTGTGCAGATATTGCCCGGCAAATCAGCCAGTTCT